>DASYRO010000138.1:0-2286 GCA_036004385.1 Candidatus Acidiferrales bacterium | reverse complement strand
CGCTCACTGCGCTTAAAGTAGTCGCCACCGATGGCGTCAAAGGCCAGCTCGATACCGTCCGGCGCGACGCGGCGGACAACCTCCACAAAATCTTCTTTGCTGTAATCAATCGGATGGTCAACGCCGATGCTGCGCAGGTAGTCCTGCTTGGCGGTACCCGCAGTGCCGAAAATTACGAGCCCGCGCGCTTTGGCGAGTTGAATGGCGGCAATACCCACGCCTCCCGCGGCGGCGTGGATGAGGATGCGGTCGCCGGGCTGCAGATTGCCCATCTGAAACATCGAATGGTATGCAGTGAGATAGTTGACGGGCATGGCTGCGGCGTCTTCGAAGGGCACATTCTCGGGCATGGGGAAAACTTGCAGCGCAGGGACAGCGACCAGCTCGGCGTAGCCGTTGAACTTGGTCAGCGCGGCGACGCGAGCACCGACGCGCAGGCCGGCGGCTTGCGGCGGCAGGCCGGGCGCGACATCTTCGATGGTGCCGGCGATCTCCAAGCCCGGGACGAATGGCGGTTTGGGGACTCCGCCGTACATCCCCATGCGCGAGAGGATGTCGGCAAAATTGATGCCCACAGCCTTGACGCGGATGAGCACCTGACCCGGCTGAAGCTGAGGGTCGGGCAGATTTTGCAGCTGAAAAACCTCCGGAGAGCCGTACTGCCGGGCGACGACTGCGCGCATCAAAACTCCAATGACTGATGCATCGTGCTTCGAAAATGGCCGCGCCTTGGAGCCGGAACCGCCACACACGCATTCGACAACCTATGGGGCTCGGCATATACTATACGTTTTGCACCACATGCAGGAAGGACGACAGATGAGAAGCATTCGTATTTTTGCCCCCGCGCTTATAGCGCTATTGGCGCTGTCGGCGGCTTCCCCGTCGGGCAGGGCGCTGCCGCTCCCGAAAAAGGCGCAGGCCACTAACGTCAAGCGGGACGCTGCCGCGGAGAGAGCGGCGGCGGAAAAGACCCCCGTGCTGATGGCCATGGAAGGGGAATTGGAGCGCTCCATGGGCGTGCTCCAGCGCGCGCAGCCGCCGGCGTACTTCATCAGCTACGCGGTGACGGACCAGACGCGTGTGGAAGTGATGGGTTCAAACGGCGCGCTGCTCAATAGCCAGCAATCCCGCGCGAGATTCCTGCAGGTGCAGGTGCGCACCGGCGACCGCAACCTGGACAACACCCGCAAGGTCGGTGACCGCGAGCGGCCCGATTTCGGCGGAGCGGTGGCCGTGCCCGTCGAAGACGATGTGCCCGTGCTGCGGCGGATGATCTGGCTGCAAACCGACCGGGAATTCCGCGAGGCCGCCCAGGCGCTGGTTCAAATCCGCACCGGAAAAGAAGTGAAAGCGGAGACTGCGGAAACGCAGGCGCCGGATTTTTCAGTAGAAAAGCCGCAGGTATCCGTCGGGGCGCTGGCCACGATTCAGGTGGACCGCAAGCCGTGGGAAGCGCGCGTGCGGGCGTACACGAAGATGTTCCGAGATTCGCCCGTGGTGCTGAACTCCATTGTGACGTTCAGCGCGCTGGCGGAGAACCAGTACCAGGCCAACAGCGAAGGCACGCGGCTGCAGTTCGGCCAGACGCGCTACCGCCTGGAAATGCAGGTGCAAGGCAAAGCCGAAGACGGCATGGACATCAACCGCTACGCGAATTTCGATTGGACGGACGCCGGCGGCGAGCCTAGCGAAGCGGCCGTTACCGCGCAAATCAAGCAGCTCATCAAGGAGACGGAACAGTTGCGTGTGGCGCCGCTGGTCGAGCCGTTTGCTGGGCCGGTGATGCTGACGGGCCGCGCGGCGGCGGTGTTCTTCCATGAAGTTTTCGGGCACCGCGCCGAAGGACACCGGCAGAAGGACGTCAGCGAGGGACAGACCTTCGCGAAAAAAGTGGGCGAGCAGATTCTTCCGTCGTTCATCTCCATCGATGACGACCCGACCGCCAAGCGCATCGGCAAGCAGGATTTGCTGGGTTACTACCCGTACGACGATGAGGGCACGCAAGCGGTGCGGGTAGCGCTGGTGGATAAAGGCGTGCTGCGGAATTTCCTGATGTCGCGCTCGCCGCTAGTGGGATTTCCCAATTCCAACGGGCATGGGCGACGGCAAGTGGGCTATGATCCGGTCGCCCGGCAGGGAAACCTGATCGTACACAGCACAAAGACGATGTCCAACACCGAATTGCGGGCGGCGCTGGTCGCGGAAATCAAGAGGCAGGGCAAGCCGTTCGGTCTGGTGATTGACGACATTGCTGGCGGATTCACCAACACGGTGCGCGGCGCG
>DASYRO010000137.1:0-3967 GCA_036004385.1 Candidatus Acidiferrales bacterium | reverse complement strand
GCGCGGTGGGCTCCCTGCGCGAAGACCTGCGCCCGCAGGAGTTTGTCATTGCCGATCAGTTTTTCGATCGCACGCGGCACCGCGCGGACACTTTCTTTGGCGCGGGAATCGTGGCGCACATCATGTTCGACAAACCGTCATGCGCGCAGGTGGGCGGGTGGCTCAGCGCAGCCTGCGAGCGCGCCGGCGTTCGCGTTCATCTGGGCGGCACTTACGTGTGCATGGAAGGGCCGCAGTTTTCCACGAAGGCAGAATCGCATGCCTATCGCCAGTTGCGCTTCGACGTCATTGGAATGACCAACCTGACAGAGGCCAAGCTGTCCCGCGAGGCGGAAATTTGCTACGGCACCTGCGCCATGGTGACCGATTACGATTGCTGGCATCCCGACCACGATGCGGTCACGGTCGCCATGGTCATCGAAAATCTGAACAAAAACACTGCTAACGCGCACAACGTCATCCGGCAGGCGGTGGCGGCGATGCCCGCAGAGCGCAATTGCTCGTGCGCGTCGGCGCTGGCTACCGCTGTCATCACGGACCGCAAAACAATTCCCGCCGCGACGAAGAAGAAGCTTGCGGCCATCATCGGCAAATACTTTTCTTAGGGAAGGGAACCTCATGTCCTTGTTGGTCGTGGGCTCGGTGGCGTTTGACGCCATTCAGACGCCTTTTCACGAAGCGGAGCGCGTGCTGGGCGGCGCGGCCATGTACTTCGCGGTGGCCGCGAGTTTTTTTACGCACGTCAAACTGGTCGGCGTCGTGGGTGACGACTTCACCGAAAAGGACGCCGATATTTTCGAGCGACGTCGCATTGACACGCGGGGCCTGGAACACGCGCCGGGTAAAACATTTTTCTGGGCCGGAAAGTATTCCGCTGATTTCCTGGACCGCACCACCCTGGCTACGGAGCTGAACGTCTTCGCGTCCTTCAACCCCCGACTGCCGGAAGCCTACAAGGCAACGCCGTATATTTTTCTGGCCAATATTGATCCGACGCTGCAGCGCTCCGTGCTGCAGCAGGTGACCAAGCGGCCAAAACTTGTTGCCTTGGACACCATGAACTACTGGATCGAGCGCACTCCGGAAGAATTGCGCGAGACGCTGAAGCGCGTGGATGTGCTGATGATTAACGACACGGAAACCCGCCAGCTTTCCAGCGAGCACAATCTGCTGCGCGCGGCGGCGAAAATTCGCGGCATGGGCCCGCGGACGCTGGTGATCAAGCGCGGCGAATTTGGCGCGCTGCTGGTACACAACAATTCCGTGTTCGCCATCCCGGGATTTCTGCTCGACGACGTGCAGGACCCCACCGGCGCGGGCGACACCTTTGCTGGCGGGTTCATGGGCTATCTGGCGGGCGCGGAAAAACTCAGCACGAATACGCTGCGGCAAGCGATGGTGTACGGCTCCGTGCTGGGCAGCTATACCTGCGAGCGCTTCGGACCTGAACGGCTGCGCACTCTGACGCGGCGCGAAATCAACGCCCGGGCGCGCCATTTTTTCAAGCTGACGCAATTTTCTCTCTAAGCGTAGAATCCAGCCCGGGGGCGGGCTGCCTCGAGGTGCGTCATGCCAATAGACCTGAACCTCACCATTGTCGGGAAACTGTTTCTGGCGTCGGTTCTCGGCGGGCTAATTGGTCTGGAGCGCGAACTGCACCGCAAGCCTGCCGGGCTGCGGACGAACCTGTTCATGTGCGTGGGCGCGACGCTCTACACCATTCTTTCCGGCGAGCTTGCGCGGCAATTCGGCGGCGACCATACGCGCATCGCCGCGCAGATTATTCCCGGCATCGGTTTCATCGGCGCCGGTGCGATTTTGCGCGATCGCGGCGGCGTGGTAGGTCTGACGACTGCGGCGACCATTTTTGTGGTTGCCAGCATCGGCATGGCCGTTGGCGGAGGCATGTACTGGACGGCCACCTATACGGCGCTGATGTGTCTGCTGGCGCTTTCCATTCTTGGCTGGGCGGAGGAACGCACTCTCAAGCGGCATCTGTTAGTCTTCCGCATTACGGTGGCGGACCCCGTGCCGGCTATGAAGACCGCCAACGAAACTCTTTCGGAGATGGAAATTCAGATGCAGCACTTCCAACTTGTCCATGTGGGGACGGAGTTTGTGTTGGAATTCGAAGTGGAGGTGCGGCACGCGCAGGCCGAGGAGCTGGTCAAGAAATTGAGCGCCGTCGGCGGCCGGTGCGAAGTGGTGCGGCATGAAGCGGTGTCGGAATAATTCCGGGAATCTCTTGGGTATTCCATTCACAAAGGCACACGGCTTGGGCAACGACTTCCTGCTGGTCGAGCAGAGAAGCTTCGGCGCCACTGCGCCGGGAGAATTGGCCGCGTGTATGTGCGACCGTCACACGGGCGTGGGCGCGGATGGGCTTGTCGTGCTTGGATCATCCACCGTTGCGGATGCCAGCTTTCGCATCTTCAACGCGGACGGAAGCGAGGCAGGGCTTTCCGGAAATGCGTTGCGCTGCGCGGCCGCCTGGCTGCTTTCACGCGAGAAAGCTGGCGAACGCATCGCATTCGAAACCCGTGTTGGTATCCGCGAGTTGTGTTTTCTCGGCCGGGAAGGAAAGGAATGGATTCTGCGCGCGGAAGTTGGCAAGCCGTCATTTGCGGCAGCCGATGTTCCGTTCCGTCCGATCCGCCCGCCGTCCGAACCAATTGTGAATTATCCGCTGCCCGTCGGTGACACAACCGTCGACGCGACAATTCTTTCGATGGGCAACCCACAATGCATTTTGTTGGTGGAAGATTTCGGTGCGCTGGACTGGCTGGGCTTGGGGGCAGAACTGGAACGTCATCCCTTTTTCCCGGACCGCGCCAACATCGGATTCGTGCGCGTTGTGAGCCATGTCCGCATCGAGGCGCGTTTCTGGGAGCGCGGTGCGGGATACACGTTGGCATCGGGCACAGGCTCGTGCGCTTGCGCTGTGGCGGCTCACCTCGCAGGAAAGACTAAGCGGCGCGTACTCGTGGCCTTGGAACGCGGTGAATTGGAAGTGAATTGGCGCGCAGACGAAATGGTGGAGTTGACCGGACCGGCGGAGATTACTGTTGCGGGAACCTTCCTTGGCTAGCACCCTAGATGTTCGGCTGTCATCCCGAGTCCCGATGCCCTATATCGGGACGAGGGATCTGCTTGCCACGAAAAGCATGAAGCAGATTCCTCCTCGTCTGTCCCGAATCTTCGGGCCAGACTCGCCGGAATGACATTAGCCGGGTTTTTAGGCGCGCGGAGAGGCCCAGCCGTCTTGCTGCTCGCAGGCCGCGAGCGTTGTATACTGCCCGTTCGCTCGAAACGCGATGCGAATGTGAGAAGTGCAGGGGACCGCTCAGCGCCGATGATCAGACCCGTCAAGCCGTTCGCCCTCACGCCAAAGTGCTGGATTTCAATTGTCGCGCCCGCGAGTCCCATCGAGGAGGCGCGCCTGCGCAAAGGCTGTGAGGAACTCGTCCGCCTCGGATACCAACCGGACCTCCCGCCACAAATCCTGAATCGCAAGGGCTATTTTGCCGGCTCGCTGGAGGAACGAGTCGCGGCAATTTTCGCGGCGCGAACCGGCGGAGGCGTTCGTCCGATATTTTGCGCGCGCGGCGGTTATGGCTCGAATTATCTCGTCGAGTATTTGCAAGAGACGGAAGACGCTATCCCGGGCTATGCTGAGGCGGAAACCGCGCCGCCACCGCCAATCTTAATCGGCTACAGTGACATTACCACGCTGCAAATTTTCTACTGGCAGACGATGAGCTGGGTCACGTTTTATGGCCCCATGGTCGCGGCAGGATTCGACGCGGGCGAGGGCAACCCCGGCGGCTACGATCTGGACTCGTTTCATCGCGCGATGACCCAAACGCGCGCGGGCTGGCCCCTCGATATGCGGGGCGAGACATTGCTGGAAGGAGAAGCAGAGGGCACGCTTCTCGGCGGCTGCCTCTCGCTCGTGCAAACGTCGCTG
>DASYRO010000136.1:0-11800 GCA_036004385.1 Candidatus Acidiferrales bacterium | reverse complement strand
GTGACACCAATCGCCGCGCTGCGGCTTGCAAGCGAAGTCATCGCGTCGAAGCGGTCGCTGAGTTCTTCGAGACTGATTCGAGGTACGGACATCTAAGATGTCTCCAGCGGCGCATCGCACAGCAACTGCCAGGCGTATGTCTCGTCTCCAGTGTCAAGCGGCCGGATGCTGCGGATACGGCAGATCTGGCGGCCGATTACAACGCCAGAGGCGGATTCAAACACTTCCTTGGACGTTGTGAGTCCTTGTGCCGCGGCCACAGAGCGCCCGAATTCGTCGCTGAGCAGGACCTCGCGCGCGCCCTGGCGGAATTGTCCGGCAAGCGTCAGCAGCTCTTCCTCCGAAAGTTCGCGCGCATAGGAACGCGGCGCCGCGTAATCCACCACGCTCTCGGGAGCGTCGGGAAGAATGCCCAGCTCGCTCGCCGGATCGGTTGTGGGTGCAAGGAATCGCACAATGACCGTGCCGCCGGCGCGAAGCGAGAGCAGCGGCTCGATCCATCGCCGCGCGGCAGGTGAGTAATCCAACATGGGTCAGTTCAATCGAACCGCGACGTAGGGCGCGAGCAGGCGGCGGATGTCTTCGTCCAGCAGCGAGCCCGCGAAATATTCGAGTTGCAGGCGGTCGAGTTGCGCCGCCTGCACGTTGGCCGCGGGATGAGATTCCACGTTGCGGATAATTTGCGCGCAGGCCAGTTTGACGGCTTCGGGCGGCGCCGCGTAGCCGGCGGTGTACGTCAACTCGACTTCCGAGTACGGCACGCCGAAGACTCCCGCAGGCAGCCAAAGCTCGCCCGTGTTTGTGTCGTATTCCACTTGCGTGGCATCCAGGTTGACCCACTCAGACGGCCCGCCGAATGGCATAAGCATTTCCGCAAACGACGCCGCATTCGGTCCGCGGATCAGCCCGTGGCGCGCGCGCACCAGCACGAAAGGTGTCTGCGCCCCCTGCGGCACAACCAACGGAGTGTATGTGGCGCGCGTGACCGGTCGGCCGCCCGGCAGTTTGTTGCGCTCGGTGTATTGCGACACTAGGAGCGAAGCCCGCTGGCAGAACGAATCCACCAGGTCACTCGCCAAGCCGACGAGCGCCGGGTCAGTCGAATCCGCCAGCGCGTAGGCGGGGAATTCCGCCGTCGAGAGATAGACGTTACCGGGCATGTTTTTCAGGAATTACTTGGTGAAGCGCAGGCGCTTGTGCGCGTAAGCTGCGCCCTTGGCCACCACCGCGCCGAACTTCACGACCACATGCTGCGAAGCGAGCGAGTTGGGCAGGCCGAGCTGAAACACGCGGGCGTTCGGGTCGGTGAGCCAGTGATATTCGATCATGTCCTCGCTCACAATGACCACATCGTGGATTGTGTTCGGCGCGCTGGGTGTGGTGGGGATGGCCCAGTCCGGGATCAGTGGAATCGTGCCGGCCTGGGTGGCCAGCTCCTTTACCGTGACGCCGCCTTCGATTTGCCGTGTGGAGAGCACCACGTTGTAAATGGACTTCATCTCCTGGTCGATCAGGTCCAGGGTGACCGGGTTGGCGTAGATGGCGCTGGGGCGCGCCTCGAAGTCCGTGCGCGCGACCATGTTCGTCACCTGCGTCTTGATGTTGTCCACCAGGGACGCCGTTAGGCTGGTGATGTTCACCACGGAGCTGGCATCGCTGAGCTGTTGCAGCACGCCGTAATACTCGAGAGTGGTCGGCGTGGTGAAGCTGGTGTCCGTGCCGGTCCACAGCGCCTGGTCGTGTTTGCGCAGGACGCTGTCAATCGTGTCCGACAGGTCCTTGGCCTCGAGATAGGCGAACTGCGCTTGCTGGCGCGTCACTTCCACGTCGAACAGCGAGAAATTGATCTGCGCGACGATGGATTTCAGCGGCAGCGTCTTTTCCACGCGCGTCGGCGAACCGGCCGTCGGGCTGATGGAGCGCGGGTCCACGAACGCCGCGGCCGCGTTGATGGTCGTCTGCTCGAAGAAGCGCGACGGGTGGCCGGTGGCAGGAACCTGCTTGATGCGCTGGCCAAAGGGTCCGCGGCGGCGCACCATGTCGGTGATCTCGGTCTGGTAACGGTTGATTTCAATCGCGCCCGGCCCCAGGAAATCGGCGGCGGCCGCGATGTCGATGAATTGTCCTCTGTTCATGTTCTCCCTCGATGATTGAGATTTCGGATGGGTGAAACTGCGGCGGCAATCCGCCGGGCAAAAAGGATGCATTGAGCTACTGCAACGCGCCGGCGCGGGCAAGCTGCGACTTGATGGCCATGCGCTGTTCGACTGGCAATCCCTCGAGCGCCTTGTCCAGCACCAACACGTCGACCTGGCCGTTGGCGCCGATGGCGTCGGATGCCACGCCGGACTTGGCCAGCAGCGTCAGCACCTGCGGCGGCAAGGTCTTGCGCGCGGATTGCGCGGCGATACGATCGGACTGCGCGCGCAGGGCCTCGTTCTGACGCCGCAGCTCCTCCGAGGCACGGCTCAATTCTTCCACACGCGTTTCGAGTTCCGCGGGCGCGGAGTGTGCCCGGGAATTGCCTTCCAGAAGGCGCACCACCGTGTCCTGCGTGGCGCGCAGTTCATCGAGCGTGGCGCGCAGGCCGGAAAATTCCGTCGCCAGCGCGCGGCTCGATTGCGCGAGCACGTCCAAAGTCTGTGTAATCTTTTCGTCCATGGTGTCTCCTTGTTGCGGAAATTTGAATTCGGTTTGCGTCGGCGGTGCCGAGGTAGCTGCAAGCGATGTGTTCTGATAAGCCGCTGCACTGCGTTCCAGAATTGCCGCGCCGGTGAAGACTACGCGCTCCAATACCCAGACCGTGGCCTTTGTGTCCGCCACGCGCACGCCAGTCACTTCGTAGGACATTCCCAGTCGCTCGCGCTGCGCACGAAGGTCGGAGAGAATGTCTGGAAAATCTTTGCCGAATAGATAGCCGGCCACTTCCAGGCGGTCGCCGACGATTTCGGCGCGGGTGATGAGGCCAATCTTGCGCCGGACGTCGTGGCCGCGCAGGCCGGGCGCGAAATCCACGGCCATGCCCAGCAGGCTGGGCAGAGCGCGTTCGGCGGCGGCACGCGTCAACAGCACACGATGCCCGGCCGCTCCGCTCGGCGCGCGGTCACTCGGTTTGTCGAGACGCGTCAGCACGCCGCTGAACGGCACGCGATTGGGGTGCTCGGGGAATTCCGGAATATTGAGCGCCATCGCGTCGAGCCGAATTCCGCTTGCCGGATTCCTCTTTTTCATCGCGCCCTCATTGGCCATCGGATGCCGGTTGCGCTTCGCCACCACGGATCAACGCCTGGCGCTGCGTATATGTCAGGGCGCCCCATCCGCCCGGAAGTGCAGGCAGGTTATGACGCAAGCGCACTTCGTCGGGAAGCAAGACGTCGCTGCGCAGCAGGATTTCGTGAATTTCCGCCTGGGCGCGTTCGTCGAAGACCTCCAGGTCCTCGAAGACGAATTCCAGGTCGCTCCAGCCGAGGCGCCGGCCGAGGATTTCGCGCGTGATGTGTTCGGCGTAGAGCTTCGCCGTCGGCACGACGGCAGTGCGAAACGCGTCCTCGAGCAGCGGCGACGCGGTGGATCGGTTGACGTCCTGCTCGAGTCCCAGCAGCAGCGGGGGCAGATCAAACGCGTCCGCGATGATGCGGATGAGGAAACGTTGCCATTCCAGGCGCAGATCGCGGTCGGAGCCTTCACCAAATCGCAGCACTTCCGGTTTCGATGGCAGGTTGGCGATGATGGGCACCTTGCCAGTGCCCTCGATTTCGTTTTGCCACCAGGAGATGACTTTGTCGTAGCTCGACGGCGGCATTTCCGCGAGCCACAGCGCATATTGCACGACTGTGTTGGAGGCCAGACGCGCTGCGTAATCCTGCGCGCCAAGCAGCCAGCTGATCGTCTCGAATGCGACTTCCAGCCGGCCGAGGCCGAACGGTGTATGCGTGCGCGGGTTGAGCCGGATGTAGAGCAACTCGTCGTTGCGCAAGTCCACACGCTGGCCGGAGGGCGTCACTTGCGCGTAGCGCGGTTCATCTTCGTTGCCGGACCATCCGGCGTAAATGCGGACGGTCGCGCCGTCCACCGGCCAGAGCAGCAGCGGACGCTGCGGGTTCGAGGTCAGTTGTATTTCCGCGGCGCCCCAGCCTCCCACGAGCACGTCTTCGATAATCTGTTCCGTGAAGCTGCGAAAGCTGTCGTCGGGATTGGGCGCATCGAAGTTTTCCAACAGGATGGCGATGCGCGGGTCGTCCGCGGGTGCTCCGGGACCGGCGCCTTTGCGTTGAATCCTCCAGCGCATGCCGGCGATGCGGTCTTTGATACAGTTGATTGCTTTGCGCGCTACCGGCGTTTCCGCAAAGCGGCGCAGATTCGCCGGCGTCGGCTTCGGCAGCGGCTGACGCGTGATGCTGTGAATTGCGGCGGGCAGCACGAGCGTCCTGCGTGCTGTGCTCCCGGCAAAAAACTCCCAGGCGCGACGAATCGCCGCGCGTATCGGTGATGTTTTCATCGCGTCAGAAAAAACAAAAAGGGGAGCGCATGGGCGCCCCGAAGAGGCTGCACAACAAGAAACCCGGAGGGCGTCCCTCCGGGTTCGTATTTTTCAACCCTTTATACTTTCAGTATAGCATATTGCGACTAGTTATTATTCGCTTCAGCGAAACTTTCTTTTCCAATCTTTTCAACAAGTTAAGTCAGATTTTGAAAAAATCTGCTCTTGACAAAATAAAGCCTTTGTTTTCAGTGCGCGCGTTTTCTCAGGAGCTATTGCCACAGCGGCCGCAGCCCGCTCGCATATTCATCAAGCTGAGTCACCGGAACAATTTCGATTTTCTGTTCGGCAAAGATATGCTGAACAAATTGGTGGCGGTCATTTCCGGATTGCAGTGCGGTCATCGTGATGGCGGCAAATTGACAATCATCTACACGTTGGCGGATGCGCTCTGCCGTGAACGCATATTCCTTTGCCGGGGCCGGTTCCCGCGTCAAGGATATAGGTTGGAAAAACCCGCGTGTGCCGTTGCTGCGCCAGCCGAAGTCAATGCGCAGTGGATCGCCGGGAAACGTGTATTCCGCCGCGCGGACCGCTGCCAGGCGTTTGGAAATTCCCAGGCGCCGGAAAATCTCGCGAGCCCTCGCGCGAATACTAGCACGCGTATCCGTAGCTTCTGCCGCGCCGCGCGGGCGAGCAATGGGCGGCGCGACGTGGTCCGCGTAGAGCCGCTCCAATTCCGCATCGAGGTCCGCCGAAAGCACCGCTTTTTGCGGGCTGAGCTGCAATAGATTGCTTAGAGTATCGTCCAGTTGGTTTAGGTACCCCCCGGCCCCATCGCGATGGGCTGCTGCTTGTGCCTCCAAGTCAGACTGGAGCGCGCGCAACAGGCTTTCCTCGGCATCGAAACGCAACTTGCGCAGGCGCGCGAACGCCTCGCCCTCTTCGATCATGCGCGCGCGGAGAATATTTCGCGCCGGGTCGTGCAGCAGCACGCCGATGTTGATCCATTCATCGCGGATCAGGTTTGGCGTGTAGCGCAGGATGCGGTACGTGAAAGTTTGCAACGGCTCTTCGCTCATGGTTCACTTCCAGTTGGGAAAAGGCTGGCGATAGGTTTTTTTCGCTTCCAGAATGAGTTCGGGAACAATTTTCCGGCGCGTATCGAGTTTTTCAAGCAGGCGAAAGAGCGAGCCCTGATCGTCCTCGTACCATTCCGGCGGAATTTCTTCCTGCACGCGGTCGAATTCCAGGCTCCAATCAATGTTTTCCAACCGGTCTAGCCACGGCTTAAAGGAGTCAAGGGTGCGCACCGATTCGTACACCCGCTCGCGCGGATACAAGCCGCGGAGCGGTGCGTCTGGAAAATTCCACTCGCCGGCATTGAAGCAGAATCCCTGATCAATCATCCACGCGGTAAAACCAGAGCGGCCGGGCTCGGTGAAAAAAATCGTCTGCCGCCCGTTGGTATTGCAAGTCCACTTATCGAAGACGAGCATTCCCGCGAAATCCGCCAGATTTTCGACCTCGCGCAGATTCTCATCAGGCAAAAAATCGTGCACGGGCGTGCGCGCTGGGTCGCCGGGATAGCGCGAGCCGAATTGGAACCCGGGCCGGCACGGAATGCGGCCTGTGCCGATTTGCATCGCCAGTTCCGTTGTGAGATCGATCAGTTTCTTCCCGACCTCGATCACCGCTCCGCATGGCGTGGGCAGACCGAGTCGCGCGGCCAGTCGTGAAGCGAGCAATTCATTGACCAGAATCCGCGGGTGCTGCGGGTTGTTCTGGAATTTGACGACATAGTATTCGTCCCGGCCGTCGGCGCCGCGGCAGCGCATCAAATGCGACTGTGCTCCACCACGCATTCGCCGGATATGTTCGACCGCCAGTGGCATCGCGCGGATGTTACTAGAACCGGGCGTTCGCGGGTAGATGCCAGCGAAGTCAGGCTGCAGTTCGGATTCATTTCTGCACTGCGATTGTCATCTTGGCACGTAGGCCAGGCGCATTCCGCCGCCTTGTTCGCGCACCGCACAGGCGATCGCCGCCGCGATGACCAGGTCGTCGGTAGTGCCCGGAAGAGCTGCCATTTCGCCATCCTCGCCGTAGGCAAAACTTCGGCACTGCTCGAGTAACCGCCGCGAGGAAAAAACGGCGGCAGCGTCGCGCAGCATTTTTCCGAGCGCGCCGATGGCCTGGGGTCTGGTGCGCGCGTTCATCAGCCATCCAAGCTTGCCGGCTCCGCCGTCGGATTCTGCGTGCCGGTACAGACGCAGGTAATTGAACTGATGTTGGAGAGCATAGAGGATGGCGTGACCGTGATTGTTGCGCTCGACGGCAATCAGCGCCCCGTTGTAGCGATCGCCGAGCCGCGCCAACTCCTGCGCGAATCGTGCCAGCGGCCAGCGCGCCATCAACTCCGCACATTGCAGACCGGTTTCGAGATCGAGCACCACGACGGCGGAAAAGTCGCCGTCCGCACCACCTTCGGCCACGTCGGCGCCGATGACGTAACTCCGCGAAGGCTGCGGCTCAAGCCAGATAGCTTCGGCGCCGTTCTGGGCCACGCGCAACGGTGGCGCCAGCTCGCGCAGGCGCGCGTCAATCGCGAGCACGTCAAACACCGGCCGGCCGGAGACTAAAAAACATTCGGTATCCGTCTCCGCATATTCTTGCGGCGCCAGATTGGCAAACGTGTGCGCGAGGCGGCGCCGAAATTTGATCTGCTCGGGCACAAGCTTTTCGCGCTCAATCAGGAGCTTTTCATCTTCGCTGTGGGGTTCGACCGATTCACTCGCGCTGAGCGGTAATTGATACGCAGGTTCCATCCACCACGGGAAAAAATGCGGCTTGTAGCCCTCGCCGGCTTTGGCGCGGAGCCACTCGGAATGAAAGTAGCCGCCCGCGCCGTGCGGCGTGGATTCGATGTCCACGGCGCCGCCGGGCACGACGGCCGCGAGCAGCGCAGCCATGGTTTCCTGAGGGTTGCCGGGCCAAAGCGCGACCTCGGAGGCATGCAGATTGTGAATGGTCAGACCGCGCCCGGCGTTCGGGTTTCCCGCGGTATCGACGATGTAGCGGCTATCCACGCCCGCAAACGCCAGTTCGCGTACGTTTGCGCGAACGAGGCGCACCCTGCGCAGTTCGTCGGGGTGGAGGTGTTCGACGAAGCGGTGCACGATGCGAAAAATCTGCTGTGCGGATTCGAGCGAATGCGCGATCTGCAACGTCACCGTGCCCGGCTGCCGAATAGTGGACAAGAAGAATCGCGCGGCGATGTACGTTGTCATGCCTACTTGCCGCGCTTTCAGGATGATATTCCGCGCGGTGCGCTCGCGAGCATATTTTTGCTGCGCCGCATTTGGCTGCAGTGAAACCACTCTTCCGCTCCGGTCGCGAATCCGCAAGCTGAGAGTAGCGAGGCTGTCTAAACCCGAGACTCTTGCGTCAGGGCCGAAAAAGTAGTCTTCCAACGGCCCCGCGAAGGAGAGCGCAAGATAATCAGCGGGAACTGCTCGCGGAGAGGTGATGGTGTTCATGGAGCTAGTCCCCTTTCTGGCCGATTTCTACCGGCCCATCGGGCGCCGGCGCTCTCTGCGCGCGGACGAGCGCCAGCAAGTTGTCGACTAGACTCTTCTCATAGTCCGAAAAGTGGAAATTGCCGGGAGTTTCATCCCAAAGGTTGCCGCCGATTCGCGTCATCGGTCTTTCCACAACGGTTTCGAACACAATCTTCAACGCCGCCACCTGCGCCGGCGTTGGCTTCTCCGATTCGAGCGCGGCTCTCGCGCTGATCAGTAGCAGACAAATGACGGCGACGGTCTGCTCGAGCGTGAAGGCCTTCATTACGGGCTCAACGATGCCTTGCACGGTGGGCGAAACGATGGCGGCTTCGATCGCCGAATGTTCCACACCCCGGCACCCTTCGCGAAGCAACACGCGCCCGGGCGTTTCGCGAAACTTCCGGCAGAGGACCGCCGCCACGACTTGTTCCAGCGCTTCGCCTTCGAGCGGCGGACCCGTCGGCTTGGCAGCTACGGCGGGAATTTCGTTCCGCATCGCTGGGCTTCGCTTCGTTGCTTTATTTTGTTTCTGCTTCTTCGATGGCTTCTTGTGCCTCATGATTTCCTCCGCAAATCAGTTTCGATGGCGTTCGAAAAACTTTCCTGGCTCTGCATTCCTTCGGGAAGTGGGGGCAGAATGCCGCGCTGGCAAAACGTGGCGTGCAGGATGTCGAGCGCGTGGCCCAGGTGGCGGGAGATAAATCCCTGGCTGGCCTGAAACTGGCGCGAGGCCTCCCATTCCGACCGGTTTTCCAGCACACAGTAGGCGATCAAGCGCTGCTCGAGCGGGTCGAGTTCTGAAAGGCACTTTTCGACGTCACATACAAAGAGCACGGCGTTTTCAAATGCCGCCGCGGGGCGCGCGCCCACCCGCGCCCGAAAAACCTCCCGGCCAACCAGCGAAGGCATGCGCCCAACCGACATCGCCGTGCGCAAGAAGCGGAAGAGCAGGGCCATGGTGCGCGTCCTCTCGAATGAAGCGAGTTTCATCGTCCGCCTCCCGAAGAGGGCGAGCGGCGCGGGCGGCGCCGAGGCGGCCGTTCGCATCCTGTGCGGATCCAGGCGGAGATTTTTTCGCAGGCCTCGCAAAACTTCTCGGAGGCGCCAACAAGATGCGCCCGCAGGGTGCCGCAGCGCGGGCAGTAGCCCAGTTCAACGCGCACCATCACAACCGCTTGGTCCCGATCATTCGCTGTCATCGCTGGCCTCCAAAGCAAAAAGCCCTGCCTCGCGCCGTCACCGAGAGCGGACTGGTGAACGGCGCGATGCAGGGCTCCGAAGTGGGTTTCGTCAGACCTGCGTGTGGATTTTGTTGTCGCCGGGAGCGCCCGGGCTCCCGGCATCAGGGCATCATGGGCTCATCTCTGTGGCCTTTCTGTTGCGAACGTGTAACTCCTCGAAGACGGTCTTCGTAATGTGCCCCTGGTGAAACGAAACCGTGATGCGTCCGGAGAATCGGAGGGCCTCGGCCAGTTTGGCCACCGCGCGCGAGAGCGCCTCCCCCATGGCCAGCTTGCGGCGGAACTCCGCAAAGATGCCCGTCTCCGTGGCGCCGCTGACGGCAAGTGCGGCCACCTGCCGGTTGGCTTCTTCGGCCCAGTCGTCGCCTGTGGAGCGCGGCGCGTCCGCGCTCTCCGGATTGTGTCGCACATCATCCCGGCGCCGCGGGGCCGGGGAGCATCCGGGAGCGTGCGTCTTATGGCTATACATTACTTTAATAGATTAGCTATTAGCATCTATCTTGTCAAGTCTTTTTTTCAAAAAGCTGAAGTGCTTGATTCGCGGGCATTTTCGACTTGCTATTCTTAGCTGGTCGTTATATGTTCCTTCCATGAGTTTCGTGGCTTTACAGGACAACCTGCGCAAAGAACTGCGCAAGCGCATCGACGCCGGGGAACTGACCGGCATGGAACTCGCCCGGCGCACGGGATTCACGCAGGCGCACATTTCCAATTTCCTGAACAAGAAGCGCGGGCTGAAACTTTCCGCGCTCGACAAAGTCGTCAAGGCCATCGGGCTGACGCTCTACGACCTGCTGAACCCGCACGAAGTGGCCAAGGTGGCGGCAGTATCGCGCACGGCGGGGACCGGCAAGGATGAGGAGTACGAAGTCGCGCCTCTGGTGGAAGGATCCATCGCCGCGGGCAGCGAGGTGATCGTCAATGAGGAAGTGAAGGAACTGCTGAAGTTCCGCCGATCATTTCTCCAGCGTCTGCGTGCGGACCTGGCCGCGCCGGCGGCCGGTGGGAGGGCAGCCGCGCCAGGAAAGGGCGGCGCGGGGCGAAAGGAATGGACGCGATTCGTGCTTATCAAGGTGGATCAGAAAGAGGGCCTCTCCATGTGGCCGCGGTTCGGCCCCGGCGCCACGCTGCTGATTGACCGGCACTACAATAGCCTGCGATCGTACCGCAAAGGCGAACGGAACTTGTACGCCGTGCGTAAGGGCGACGGCTGCACGGTGAAATATGTGGAGCTCCGCGATCCCTCTCCCAGCGCGCCCGGCGGGATGCTGGTGCTGCGCCCGCACAACCCGGACTATCCCGTAGAAGTGTTGCCCATTGAGGAAGAACAGACGTACGCGGATCTAATCGTAGGACGCGTCGCGCATGTCTCCATGGAAACGTAGGAGACGCACGAAGCGGCCGCGAATGCATTTCTGCCAGAAAGAACGAGAGGCGTCCAACCTGGACGCCCTTTTCATATTTGCAGTCAGCGGAATCAGACCCGAATCCTACTTCACATAGAAATCCGGCCCGCTCGCGATGATCTTTCCGAAGCGCGCGAGCTGGCGCGATCAGCGGCGGCGCTTTTTGCTCTTCTTTCCCCCTCGACGGCCTCGCGGCTTGGAGCGTTTGGTCTTTTTCTTCGGCCGGGCTTTACGGGCCGGTTTCTTGGATTTCGATTTTTTCCTGGTGGGTTTTTTCGATGCCGGGGGTGGCGGAGCGAGCGCACCTTCGGTTGGATGCTCCTCGCCTATCAACTCGTCTTCGGCTTCCTCATCGAGGGTCTCGTCGCGTACCGAGCCGAGTTCTTCGTCTTCTTCAAAATGGGGAATATCGTCTGCTTCGTCGTCGCCAAGTGCGCCCATATGGAAGAGCATCGTGACCTCCGCGCGCCGCTTTCGCTTCCGATTCAGAGTCCCCCATGATTTTGGGGGAATACGAATCGGAATCATGACGGGACAAACGGCGGTGAGTGAATTACCTCGCCGAGTCGGATTTGGCTCCTGCCGTAACATTTATAGGTATACGGAGTTTCGCGGACTTGTCAAGAAAAACGAGACACTATCGCGGACGCCTTGACTGTGTGCCTCTCAGCGCGGTCCGGCGAGCGGCAACTCAGTGAAGGAGCGAGCGGTCTCGGGCAGTTCACCATAAGTGCTTTTGCAAGAGATACTTATAGAGGAATCCAACGACTTCAGTGGGGAGGCTGGACACGCACTTGGTCGCCGGGACGGAGTTGCCGGCCGGCCAAGAAACCATTAGCGCGGCGCAGAGATTCAACCGTGGTCTGGTAGGCGCGGGCAATAGACCACAAAGTTTCACCGGCTTGCACCAGATGAATCGTGGGCAGCACAGTGTAGCTTTGCGCAGCCTGAACCGCATTCGCCGAGCGAGAGGCCGCAGCTCCCGCCTTTGTGCGTGGCGCTCCTGCTGCTACTTCGAGTCCGCGTCTGGCGGCGCCCAGCGGTTTGCCGCCCGGGTAGATCTTCAGAGATACTCCACGCGCCAAAGTGTCGCCGCGCAGGTTGTTCCAG
>DASYRO010000135.1:0-6197 GCA_036004385.1 Candidatus Acidiferrales bacterium | reverse complement strand
GGCTTGCGGCCAGATGTAGACAACCAGACGATCGGGCAGCACGTCGTATTGGCCGATTTGCCAGGATGATTCCTTCATAGCGTGCTCAAGCGATTCGCGGTTCACCTCGGCGCCGGGCGGCAGTCCGATTTCTGCCAGCAGCATCCCGTGTCCGCGGAAACCGATTCGCTCGGCATCCACGGTGCACTGAATACTGTCTCCGATGGAAGCTTGTGTGCGGTCAAAGCGCACGGCGAGCCGCAAGGTGGGAGAGGTTTCTGGCGCCGCGTTCTCCACCGACTTTGCGGACGAGCGCGCCCAAGGTACGTAGTAACTCGCCACAAGCTGCATGCTGGTGAGCGGCGAGCCTGCAGAACCGCGAATCTCGACGCGATTGCTGCCCGTGTCCAGAAAGGTCGCGAGATCCACGGTAATGGGATCCAGAGCCTCTTTGCCAGCCGGCAAAGCAACGTCGGCGGCGCGCCGGCCATTGACGACGATTTCCGCGCGAGCATTCTGCATTGCGGCGTCCCGTCCGGTTTGATCCAGCAGCGCCAGCAAGGCGCTTAGCACGCGCACGGTGGCTTGCGTTGAATACCACACGCCGAAGTGGTCTTTCTTACGCAGCAAAAAAAGCAGGCCTCGCGTGAGCAGCGCATCCGCGGGAACCTGAATCGCACCGTGGCGCGCGAGCGCTTCGAGCACCACGCCGGTGGTTTCAATGCGGCCGGCGAGGCCCCAGCCGTAGAACGGCGTGTTAGTCTCGAGCGCCCAGTAGGACGCATCGCCTTCTTCCTTGGCCAGACTGCGCAGGCGGAGTACGGCGCGCGACGCAGCTTGGACATCGCCGGTATCAAACGCGGCCAGGGCGTACTGCGCGAGCAGATAGGGCTCGTCGGTTTCCTGCGTATGCGCGGCGAGGTACGCCAGTGCGTGGCGCAACGCCAGCGATTCCCGCATAGTCACATTCGCGCGCGTCTCGGCTTGGGCGAGTCCGGGAGGAGTCGAGGCGAGGACGCGAGCAATCCAAGCGGTGAGCAGCGCGCTGCGGCGCGGGTCTTCATTGCCCTGCCAATTTTGCGCGGGCCAGCTTCCATCAGCGCGGACGCGGTCCACGAGGAAACCTCGCGCTTCGTCGTACACGCTCGAGTCCACATCCATCACTTCACTCGCGTCGTGAAGGAACTGAAGCGCGTACGCGGTCAGCGCGAGGTCGGCGTCGCCTCGACCCCAGTAAGAAAAGCCGCCGTTGGGCGCGCGATAAGAAAGCAAACGCTCGTACGCGATTTGCACATAGCGGCGGGCGCGCGCCGCGAGCGCGGCAGATTCCGTCCCCCCTCGCTTGTAATGCAGCAGTATGAGCAGGCTGGGATAGCCCGAGGAAACAGCTTGTTCCGCGCAGCCGAACGGCCTGTGCATGATGCCCTCGATGCTTTCGACCACGTGCGCGAGGAGATTGGGATAGAGCTTCAACTCCGCGTGCCGCTCGGCGGACAGCGCATACTCGGGAATGTTGAGGTCAAGCGAGGCGGCAGAAGAGAATAACCGGCTAGACGTGACGACGATTTCTTCGCCGTTGGGGCGTACGCGGACCTTCTTTTCGATGGCGTCGTTGGCCTGCCCGGCAACGGCCGTCACGCGCTGCTTTCCTTCCATCACCGGCGACGTTGCGCGGAACGGAAACACAGCCCGCACCGAGTCGCCCGCCGCCACGTTCGTTTTCTGCTGCGCGGCGCCGAGCAGCGCGAACCAACTCTCCGCTTTCAACTCCAGATTCACAGATTGCGGGGTATCGAGGTAATTTCGCACGACTACCGGCAGCGTGATTTCGTCGCCCTCAGTAAGATTTTTCGGTGGGTCGTGATCAACGAAAAACGCCTGGAAGGCGCGGATCTCCCTCTCCGCGATGCCGATCTGCCCATCGGCCGTTGATGCGAGCACGCTCATCTTCCAGGTGGTGATGTTGTCGGCGAGCGGGAATTTCACGCGCGCGCGGCCGGCGCGGTCGGTGACGATTTCCGGCTGCCACAGCAGTGTTTCTGGAAATTCCTGTCGGAGGCGCGGCGTGGCAAGCTTCTGGGCCTGTCTCAGTTCCGCCTTCGTCCCGGCTTTGATTCCTTTTGTAAGGCCAGGGAGACTTGGTTTGCCTGCCGCGATCCTTGCAGTGAGGGTCTGGAGCGGCTCTACCGAGGCTTCAACGGTTACCACTTCGTTGAGCGCGCCCACGTCGAGGCGAACATTCAATTCAGTGATGTTGGATGAGAGCACCTGCACGTTCGGTACGGTCAGGACTTTGAAGCCAGTCGCCGAAAAACGCACTTCGTAGAAGCCAGCGGGAAGGTTGCGGAGGAGAAAGCGTCCGTCCGTGTCGCTATCCGCAGCGTATTTCGTGCCACTGGTCCGTTCCTCCGCCAGCACTTTCGTTTTCGCGATAACCGCGCCACTCTGATCGGTGACGACGCCCGTGATCGCTCCGGACGAGCCTACGGAAAGATATTGGCGGGTCGAGCGGCCGGTCACGCGCCCGCCGTGCTCGGCGAGGATGCGCGAAAATGCCGCGGCGTCAAAATCGTCCGCCGTGCCTTGTATGCCATCGCGTCCGGCGCTGCGCAGCTCAATCCATGTGATTTCTTGTGTGACCGGATCGATTTTTGCGCGCGGCGCGAGATCCGGCTGGCTGGCATCGCGCTCAATCAGGTGGCGATCCGTGTAGCGCGCCTCGGTTCGAAAGGTGACGTAGTACTGGTGCCCCCACCCATCGAGCAGCGCACCGAGGTCGAATCCCACGCGGTGCAGCGCGGTGCGAAGCTCCGGCTCACCCGCGGGATATGTGCCGCCATTGCTGAGGTGCGTCGTCAGCGCTTCGTCCAGTTTTCTTCGCGTGTCTGTGAAGTAGTCAATTCCCACGGAGCCGACTTCTACATCATCCCAGGAGTGACTGCTGCTTGTGTCGAAACGCCCGTCGGGACCGGCACTGGAGACCTTCACCGTGTACCAATTGCGCTCGACGGGAAATTCGGTGTGATAGGCATGGTCCCAGGGATCGCGCAGCGCCGTGAGGTCAATCCCCTTGCGCGATAGTTCGGCCCGCAACGTTTCGAAGTCGCGAATATATCGGCCGGTGCGCGCGTGGTGCTCATTTAGGGCTTGCCTGATGGCCTTCGAGTAGCGGGCGAAGTACGGCCAGCCCGGCTCGGCGACGGTGAAGTCATCGGCGGTGCCCGGATTCTTGTCCGGACCACTGCTCCTGAGAATTAGCCAATCTTTTTCTCGCCGCGGTTCATACTGATCGCGGAACGCCATGCCCCACGGGTCACGCAGATTTTCAAACTCAATCCCGGCGGCGCTGAGGATGCGCCGCAAACCCGCGGCGTCTTTTGGATATTCATCTTTTTCGCTGAAGTGCGCGGCCAGTGCTTTTTGCACCGGATCGAGTTGCGGTTTCAGTACCGACGAAAACATTTTTCCTTTGTCCACGTCGAATTCGCCGGACGAGAATGCCCAAATCCCTTGCGAGTCGCGATTCAGAAGGATTTCTGCGACGAGCTCGAGCCCTTCCGGCAGCCGTTGCGAGAGATCGAGTTTGTCGAGGTCGGCACGGCTCACGCCGGCCAGTTCCTGATCGCCGTACCAAAAAGCTCCGTAGCCTGCGAACCCGTCCCACCACGCACCAAGTTCCCGGTCGGAGCGCGCGCGTTCTTCGACGGCTTTGTCCGTGACCACCACGCCGAGCGCGCCTGCCGCACCGGCGCCGCCAGCAGCGGCCTGCACGTTGAAATCCGCGCGAACTTCCTCGCCGGGCCGGTAGGTCGCCTGGCTGGTGCGCACGTTCAGTTTCAATTCGCGGTTGCGTGGAAACAGGACCGCGTGCGAGCCTCCCGTCCCTTCCGCGGTTTCGGATTCGCCGTCATTGGCCGTGGGGCCAGCAGAATAGGCTGCGATGCGGATCTCATCCTGAAACTTTTCATTGGGCGGAAACACAACAACGGCGCGGCCGTTTCGCAGTTGCACGGATTGCGATGCCACCGGATGGCCTTCGCGCAGCGCGTCCACAAAGACAGTGAGGTTCGGCAGCGAGGCCTGCAACCGCACCTCAATGGGCTCGCCCGCGCGATACAGCGCCTTGTCGGTTTCCACGCGGATTTCATGCCGCGAGCGCGAGTACCAGAAAGATTCCGTATGATGCCCGGAACTTCCGTTTCGAGTCCGCGCTTCGAAATGCAGTTCAGCATGGGAGTCAGAATCCTCCGGGAGCGAAAGCCGGGATACTTTGGCCACGCCGTAGCGGTTGGTGCGAATCGTGCGGAGCGGCAGGTTGCGCGGCGGAGTTTTGGGCGCGGCATTCGCCGCTGTATCTTCGTCCACGAGGCTTATGGCGACGTCGCAGGGCGCGGCGCGCCCGTCAGCGTAAAAGGTGGTCATGTAGAACGCGAGCGGAGGTCCATTCTGCTGGCCGCGCGGGTTAATCACGTAGATGTGAACCGGGTCCTTGGTAACGCGCAGAGAAATTCTGCGCTGTTCGGTGCGGCCCGTAGATGCGTCCGCGAAATAGGCGGCGTAGGAAAGATCGCGGAAGCGAGAATAATCGTTTTCCTTCAGGTCATCGTGCTCCTTGGATAGGTCTACGTGGGCGACGAACCGCCCGCGCGAATCGGCCTCTCCCTCGTAATTCTCGGCTTCCTCGGTATCCCACTTCTGCTCGCGGTAATTCCAGGTGCGCCGAGTTTCGCGCACCACGCGGACGTGCCCGCGCGTCACCGGCTTGCCGAATAAATAATCGCCGCGGACTTCGATTTCCGCGTTCTGTCCGGGCAGGTAATAGGCGCGGTCGGACTGCGCCGCGACGCTGAACGTGGGTAGATCGTAGCGGCTGATTTTCACTTCGATTGCCGCGACGTGCTCGCGGAGGCGCGCGTTCTCCTCGCCGGAGCCTTGCAGCTCAATGCGATAGTCGCCAAGGCGCAGCGAATCGGGAATGGGCCAATTGGCGCTGGCGATGCCGAATTTCGACGTCGTGTCTCCCGTGCGGAAGACAACCGTATCTTCCGGATCGTGAATGCTTAGCTTGACTGGTTCGTTGGCCATGGCGCGACGCGCCGCATCGAAGACCAGCGCGCGCATGTGCAATATCTGGCCCGGTTGGTACAGCGGCTTATCGGTAGTGAGCAGCGCTTTTGCGTACGAGTAGAGGTCGATTGATTTTTCGGCCTCGGCGACGAACTGCCCGAGCCGGCCCGTGACTTTCAGGTCCAATGCCTCATTGCTGGCAAGATCCGGCAGCGCAAGATCGATCACGGCGTAGCCGCGGCCATCTGTTGTCGCCGTCCGCTTCAGCCTGGCCGCCACTTCCTCTTCGTCGGCGTCCATTCCGGCTTCCACTTGCACGCCGGCCACGGGGCGCGAAGTCACCGGATGCACCGCGCGCACGCGCACGCGATAGATTCCTTCGGAAAAAATGAAGTAGGGTGCCGCCACAAAGAGTTCGAATACCTCCGGCGTAATTTCCGCGAGCGCGATGATGCCTTCGGCGGGCGCAGGCGCTTTTGCCGCGGCGTCGGCGCTGACGCGATAGTGCAGGCGGTACCACAAAAGGTCCTTGATCTGTGTGGTTCGCTCGCCCGAAAGTGCCAGAGTGAACTTCCTTGTGCTGCCGCCGGATGCAAGGATTTCACTGCGCTCATCGGAACCGCACACGTGATCCTGCGGGTCGAGCAGCTCTAGACGAACGTGCGTTGCAATCGCTTCTTGGTTTGAATTCACAACGCGGAGGGACACTTCCACGGTCTTGTCGCGGAGTTTGGCCTGTGTGGCCGCTTCGTCCACTCGCAATGCGAGCCGCTGCGATTGCGTAGCCGCAGGAACCTGAACCAAGAATGAACTAAGCGTTAGAAAAAGGAGAAACCACCCCCACCCCGGTCGTCTCATCCGCCACCCCCTGCGGAAGATTCAGAGCCCGGACACCACCCTCATGTTGGCCTAGATGCGCGGAAGGGCTGCGACGATGCCTGCGGCGTGGGTGGGACGGAGTCCTGCGCGGCACCGGCCAATGCCTGCGCGGCGAAGGCGAGGAGCAAGGGGAAACATTCGATGACGTAGCGCGGTTCGACGGTTTGCAATTGCGTCAGAAACACCGTACGCACAATGAGCCACGTCAGCAGGACCGTGAAAGCAGGGTGCGAGCGGCAACGCCACATTCCGGCAACGGCCAGACCCACGTA
>DASYRO010000134.1:0-9379 GCA_036004385.1 Candidatus Acidiferrales bacterium | reverse complement strand
CGAGAGCATACCACTCCGAGAGTTCACCCGGCAGCAAGCCAGCGAGGCAAGGGGCTTGTGAGTTTACGCGTTTGGATTTTGGGCTATGCTTCTCCTGCTTTCCACAGCAAGTCTTCTTTTTCACATCCGCGTGCGCTTGCGCGGAAAAGTCCGCGCGCCTATGCTGTGTGCATGGCGCAGGCGGATTGCCCTCAATGCGGCGGCACGGGCTGGCGGATGGTTCCCGCAAACGGAGGGGACAGTTCTGCGCAGGTGGCGGTGCGTTGTGAATGTACCGCGCCGGATCGCGATACGCGGCTGCTCGAGCGCGCGCGCATCCCCAAGCGTTACGAGCACTGCGATCTTTCCAACTTCGATGTGGACATTTTTTCCAGCGAATCCGGCGGCGCTTCGTGGGACCGGAGCCTCGAGCAAGCGCGGGTGGTGGTGCAAAGCTTCGTCCGCAATTTTCCGCACGTGGACGAGCAAGGCCTGCTGCTGATGGGCCCGTGCGGCGTGGGCAAGACGCACCTCGCCGTAGCCGCGCTGAAGGAAATTGTCCTGCGCGGCCATGACGGCCTGTTCTACGACTACCGCGAACTGCTCAAGGAAATCCAGGCCAGCTACAACGCGATCAGCCAGACCACGGAGATGGCCGTGCTCGAGCCGGTCTTGAAAACCGAGCTGCTTCTTCTCGACGACCTCGGCGCGAGCAAGCCCTCGGCGTGGGCGCTGGAGACCGTCGGGCACATTCTGAATTCGCGCTACAACGAGAAACGCGTCACGATCATCACCACGAATTATCTCGACGGCGAAAGCGCGCAACGCGCGCGCGCCGTGCTGCCATCGGGTGACGCTGTCGTGCATACGGAAGACACGCTCGCCGACCGCGTGGGCCAGCGCATCCGCTCGCGGCTCTACGAAATGTGCCGCACCGTGGAAGTGTTTTCGCGCGACTATCGCAAAGTCATCCGTCAGGCCGGCCGCGTGCGCTCCTGAAGATTGCGTTTGCTTCTTTCCCGACTGGTGGGAGAGGAAATCCAAATGCCGCAGAGAAAAGCCAAACCGCCGAAGCCTCCCAGGCCGCGCAAGCCGCCGCGACCTCCCAAGCCGCCGAGGCCTCCACTGCCGGAGCCGCGCACACCGCCCGGGCCGCCGGTGCCGCCGACATAGTCTTCGAAACTCGAAACTCGATAGCCGACATTCGATTGTCTTGTCGCTAGTAGCCGGTGTCCGAGCGCTGCTCGGGGATCAGCGTTCACTGACCACTGGACGCTGAACATTGGTCGCCGGACACTTTCATTGACAACCCCTCAGGGGCCGCGTATCATCACAAACGATGCAGCGGAACGAGCCGCTGCATTCCCTTCCTTGCACTCACCCCCATGGTAGGGTGTTTTATGGGAATACCCATGGCGAGCAGGGGAAACTGCCCCTCGGAGGCTGTTCGCATGTCGCCCGAAACCAACCACCAACACACTGCGCTTTCCGCTGCCAGCGCCGCGGAAGCCGAACCCGATTACCGCACCGAAACTCCTGAAGAAACTCAATCCGTCAGCGACGCGCAGGAGAAACCTGCTGCGGAAGCCGCAACCTCTGACGCTTCCGCGCTAGCTCCAGAGGCGCCCGCCGTGACGACCGAACCCACTGTGGAAACGCCGGAGCATTCCGCCTCTGCGGAGGAAACAGCTCCTGCTGAGAGCAGCGAACCCGCGGCCGAGGGCGCAGAGCCCGCCGCGGAAGGCGAAGTGTCTGCCGCCGAAGAAGCCGAAGGCATGAGCGAGCTGATGGACCAGATGGCCGCGCATGACGAGGCGGCGTCCGCAGCGGAATTTGTCGAAGGCACCGTGGTGGCTATGAACGACCTCGGCGTGGTGGTGGACTTTGGCGCCAAGTCGGAAGGGCTGATTCCTGCGCAGGAATTTGCCGAATCGGAAGGCGCCATCCCGTTCCAGCCCGGCCAGAAGGTGTACGTTCAGGTTCTCAGCGAGCACAAGGAACACTATCGCCTGCTCTCGTATCTCCGCGCGCGCCGCCGTAAGGCCTGGGAAAATATTGAGAAGTCGTATCACACGCGCGTCACGCTTACGGGCAAAGTGGTGGACCGCATCAAAGGCGGGCTGGTGGTGGACGTGGGCATCCGCGCGTTCCTGCCCGCATCGCAAGTGGACATTCGTCCCATCCGCGATCTGGATTCGTGGAAGGGGCAGGATGTGCAAGTGCGCGTGCTGAAGATGAATCGCAAGCGCGGCAACGTGGTGATCAGCCGGCGCGTGATTCTCGAAGACGATTTGAAGGCGCTGCGCGAACACCTGCTGGAATCGCTCACCGAAGGCACGGTGATGGTGGGCAAGGTCAAGAACCTGACGGACTACGGTGTGTTCGTGGATCTGGGCGGATTGGACGGCCTGCTGCACGTCACCGATCTTTCCTGGGGACGCGTCACCAAGCCTTCCGAAGTCGTCCAGCCGGGGCAGGAAATCGAAGTCAAGGTGTTGAAGTTCGACCGTGAAAAAATGCGCGTGTCGCTTGGGCACAAGCAACTCATGCCCGACCCGTGGGAAGGCCTGCCCGAGCGCTTCGCGGTGGGGTCGCGCGTGCACGGCAAGGTTGTGGGCGTCACCGATTACGGCGCATTTGTGGAAATCGAGCCCGGCGTCGAGGGACTCGTGCACATCAGCGAAATGTCCTGGTCCAAGCGCATGAAGCACCCCTCGAAAATCGTCAAGGTCGGCGAAGAAGTCGAAGTCCAAGTGCTGGACGTGAAGCCCGAGCAGCGCCGCATTTCTCTAGGCATCAAGCAGACGCAGCCGGACCCTTGGAATGCGCTGCAAGGGAAATATCCCGTGGGCAGCACGGTCAGCGGCAAGGTGCGCAACCTCACCGATTTCGGCGCCTTCGTGGAAATCGAGGACGGAATTGACGGCCTCATCCACGTGAGCGACATCAGTTGGACGCAGCGCATCAAGCATCCCAGTGAATTCCTGAAGAAGGGCGACACAGTCGAAGCGCGCGTGCTCAAAATTGATTCCGCCAACCGCCGGCTCTCGCTGGGGCTGAAGCAGTTGAACGATATCTGGTCCAACTGGTTTGAATCGCACAAGGTGAACGACGTGGTCCGCGGCAAAGTGGCGCGCAGCACGACGTTCGGCGTGTTCGTCGAACTGGCCGAAGGCATCGAAGCGCTGTGTCACGTTTCGGAAATCGAGGACCGCCGCTCCCGCGCGGACCGCGAAAATCCGCCGCGCGGTTCGGCGCCCAAGTCCGGCGTGCAGCTCGAAGTCGGGCAGGAATACGAATTCAAAATCATCAAGCTGGATCGCGACCAGCACAAAATCGGCCTCAGCTACCGCAGCGCGCAAAAACAGGCCGAGCGCAACGAGATTGAGCAGTACCGGTCTTCGAAGTCCTCACCCACGGCCACGCTGGGCGATATTTTCTGGGCCAAGCGCGGCTCGTCTTCCTAGACCGCGGAACCTTCCGGGCCGGTTGCGCTTCCATGCGTTTCCAGTGGCGCGTGGGGCGCTCAAAAAAAAGTACTTACGTTTCCGCCCGTTTGGTGATATGGACAGCCTTGCGTGCGGGGGTTTCGACTGCCCAGACGAGCCCCGCCCGCTTACCCCGGGGATCGAGCGCCATCATCACGGAGAACGTGCCGATGAACGATGCCACCATGACTAAGGCGGATCTGGTCGAAGAAGTCGCCAAAGTGACCGATCTGCCCCGCAAAGAATCGGAAGTCGTCGTGGAGACGATTTTCGAGCACATCATCAAGGCCCTGCAGTCCGGCGACAAAATTGAAATCCGCGGCTTCGGGAGCTTCCGCACGCGGCAGCGGCAGGGACGCATCGGCCGCAACCCCAAGACCGGCGCGCGCGTGGAAGTGCCTCCCAAACGCATCCCTTTCTTCAAGCCCAGCAAGGAATTGAAGGATTTCGTCAACACCGCCGGCTCGCAGGCCGCGGCCACTCCCGCGGACACTTCCGCTGGTTAGCGAGCCGCCGTGGGCATGGACCACCTTTGGACGCCGTGGCGTTTCACCTACGTCACCGATGCCGCCAAAAATGACCGCTGCATTTTCTGTGACCTCATCGCACTGGGCGACGACGCCAAGGCGCTGATCGTTTTCCGCGGCGAAAAAAATTTCATTGTTCTCAACCGTTTTCCGTATACCTCGGGCCACTCCATGATCGTCCCTTACCAGCACGTTGCCGATCTTTCCGCGTGCGACTCCGACGTCCTCAGCGAAATGATGCAGCTTGCGCGCCGCATGCAGCTCGCGCTCGCTGCGGCGTACCATCCGGACGGTTACAACCTGGGCATGAATCTGGGCCGCTGCGCCGGCGCCGGCGTCACCGGACATCTTCACCTGCACGTGCTGCCGCGTTGGCCGGGCGATTCCAATTTCATGAGCGTTACTGCCGAGACGCGCGTTCAACCCGAAGATTTGACCACCACGTACGAAAAACTCCGCGCCGCGCTCGCACACTAAATTTCATTGTCATTCTGAGCGAAGCGAAGAATCCCTCGTCATTCCACATCTGCGTTTATCGGCTTTTATCTGCGTTCATCAGCGTTCCTCTTTGGTTTTTTCCACTTCTTGCCGTAGAATTCGCCGTTGCCGCGGGAAACGCCGCCCGCCATGTGTAGGGCCCGTCACGGAGTCGCTACGTGCATCTTGATCTGACCGACGAACAGAAAATCCTCCAGAACACCGTCCGCGAATTTGCCGAAGCGGAGGTAAAACCGCACGCGCGCGAACTGGACGAGACCGGCCACTTCCCGATGGAAATTTTTCACAAGGCTGCGGAGCTCGGCCTGACCGGCGTGGCCTTTCCTGATGACCTCGGTGGCGCCGGCTTTGATCATGTGGCCTACACTATAGTCATCGAGGAAATTTCGCGCGCCTGCGCTTCAACCGGCGCAATTCTTTCCGTGCAGAACTCGCTCTATTGCGACCCCATTCATCGCTTCGGCACAGACGAGCAGAAGAAAAAACTCCTCTCGCCGTTCTTGCGTGGCGAAAAAATCGGCTGCTTCGCGCTCACCGAGCCGCAGGCCGGCTCCAACGCCGCGGCGCTGGCGACGAAAGCCGCTCTCAAGGGCGATCGCTATATCGTCAACGGCACGAAAGCCTGGATTACCTGCGGCGGCGTTGCCGATGCGTGTCTCGTATTCGTAAACACGCATCCCGAAAAGGGAGAGAAAGGCATCACCGCGCTCGTCGTGGAGAAAGGCACGCCGGGATTTGCCGTCGGCAAAGAAGAAAAAAAACTGGGCGTGCACGCGACCGCATGCGTCGAGCTTTCGTTCACGGATTGTGAAGTCCCCGTTTCGAACCGCATTTTCAACGACGGCGAAGGCTACAAGGTGGCTCTTTCCACGCTCGATGGCGGACGCATCGGCATCGCCGCGCAGGCCGTGGGCATCGCGCAGGGCGCGTTCGACGCCGGGCTGAAATATTCGCAGGAGCGCATGGCCTTCGGCGGTCCCATCGCGCAATTTCAGGCCATTCAGTTCATGCTCGCGGACATGGCCACAGAAATTGACGCGGCCCGCCTGCTGACGCGCAAGGCCGCGTGGAAACAGGACACCGGCGCGCGCTATACCATGGAGGCGGCCATCGCCAAGCTCTTTGCCAGCGAGATGGCCACGCGCGTCACGCACAAAGCCATACAGATTCACGGCGGCTACGGCTACAGCCGCGAATATCCCGTCGAGCGCATGTACCGCGACGCGCGCATCACCGAAATCTACGAGGGCACCAGCGAAATCCAGCGCCTGGTCATCGCCGCCTGGGTCCTACGATCCTACTAACGCACCGTAGGGGCGCAGCACGCTGCGCCTTAACCCTTTAACCCTTTAACCCTGCAACTTTTTAACGTTATCCTTACCTTGTGTTGGAACTTGACTGCGGCCAGGACATCGACCTCTCCCGCGAAGAAGAATTCTTCTCCGCGCTGCCGCCGCGCCCGGCTGTGTTTGCCATCGAACCGAAGCAGGAAGGCGGACAGGTATTTCTTTCGCGCACGGTGGACCTGCGCCGGCGACTCGAACGCCTGCTGCGTCCGCCGGAGCCCGGTTCGAAGCGGCTGAATCTGCGCGCCGTGGCTGCGCGCGTGCGCTACCGGCTGACCGGCTCTCCGTTCGAGCAATCTCTGTCGCTGTATCAGCAGGCGCGCGAGCTTCACCCGCGTCGCTACCGGGATTTTCTGCGCCTACGCCCGCCGGTGCTACTGAAGCTGAATCTGGCCGGCGAATACCCGCGCTGCTACGTCACGCGCCGCGTGCTGGGCGGCAATGCGTTTTACTTCGGCCCGTTTGCGTCGCGCAAATCCGCCGATGCCTTCGCCAGCGAGTTCTTGAATCTCTTCAAGATTCGCCGCTGCCAGATCAAAATCCGCCGCGATCCCGCTTTTCCCGGCTGCATCTATTCGGAAATGAAGATGTGCCTCGCGCCGTGTTTTGCGGGCTGCTCGAAAGAGGAATACGACGTCGAAGTCGTCCGCGTGAAGGAATTCCTGGCGACCAGCGGCGCTTCACTGATCGCGGAGTTCGAACGCGAGCGCGCCGCCGCCTCCGAGGCGCTGGATTTTGAGCGCGCGGCTGCAGTGCACAAAAAAATTGAAAAAGTCGCCGGCGTGCTTCGCGGCCTGCCCGACCTGCCTCGGCGTCTCGAAGACTTGAACGCCGTGGTGCTGCAACTGGCCGTTGAAGAAAACGCGATCGCTGTTTTCCAAATTCGCGCTGTGCGCATTGCCGATCCGTTCCTTCTGCGCTTTGCCGACCTGCAATCGCAGCCGCGCTCGCTCGAGCAACTCCTGCGCGAGCAATTGCAATCCCCTGCCGCCGATGAAACTCACGAACCGCTCGTTACGGATCGCGACTCGCGCGCAAGGAACCAGACGCTCGAAGACCATCTATCGCTGCTTGCGCGCTGGTTCTACGGCAAGCCGCGGCTAGGCGAAATCTTTTTCGCGGAGGCGGGTGGTTCGGCCACTGGAGGCAGCCTCACCACAAGCTGGCCGTATCGCCGCATCATTCGTGCTTGCTCGCGGCTGCTCGCGCCGCCGGCGCCATCTGCCGAGGCGCCTGCGCCGGCGAGTCCTTCGTCCTGAAGGCCACTCATTGCGCAACCTGCTGGACCGAACGTGCTATTCTTGGTGACGAAGTTTTCCCAGCCTTGCCCGTCGCAACCGGCCAAAATTTTGCATTTGAAATGAGCAGACGAAAGGTCAGGCTAATATGCAATTCTCGCTGACAAGTTTTGCGTTCTTGCTCGGATATATCGTGCTGGTCGGCGTGGCGTCTTTCCTGCAGAAGTTCAGCATGAAAGAACTAAATCCTTACCAGGTCAATTTTCTGATGACGATTGGCATGCTGGTCACCGCGGTGCCAGCGTTGTGGATCAAGCAAGGCAACTTGTCGGTTCCCGTTAAGGCTCTGCCATTGGGCGCACCGATTGGATTACTGATGGCCTTGGGATCCATTTCCTACGTGCTGGCGCTCGCGAAACTTCCGGTTGGGCCGGCGGCAGCCATTTCCACCAGCTACGTCCTGCTGGTCGTGGTTCTCTCGCGCATCTTCCTGAACGAAGGATTAGGCTGGATGAGAATTGCCGGCATCACGCTCACACTCGCCGGCGTCGCATTACTTTCCTGGCAGCAGAAGTAAGCAGCTCTCGGGCTGCGTTTTTCGCTTTGTGAGACTTATGCCCTCATTCGCCACGCCCGAAGGAACCGCGCGCTACGCCAAGCGCTTTGCCGGCCGCGCCGCCGAAGGTCATTTTCGCGGGCGCAACGGCCTGCTGCTTTCCTCTATCGGCATCGGCACCTACCTGGGCGAACACGACGCGGCCACCGATGCGGCATACACCGACGCCATCGTTGCAGCGGTTTCCTCGGGCGTGAACGTCATCGACACCGCCATCAACTACCGTTTCCAGCGCAGCGAGCGCTCCATCGGCGCCGCGCTCCAGCGGCTGGCTGCCGCGGGAATTTCGCGCGAGGAAATTTTTCTGTGCACTAAGGGCGGCTTCCTCACTCCCGATGGCGAAATGCCGGCCGACCCGCGTGCCTACTTCACGAGCGAATACGTAAACTCGGGCATCCTGCGTCCGGAAGAAGTTGCCGCAGGCGGCCACTGTCTGGCGCCGCGCTTTCTCGAGAATCAGCTTCAGCGCAGCCTGAAAAATCTGGGCGTGGACTGCGTGGACGTCTACTACGTGCACAATCCCGAAACGCAACTCGCTACCGTAGCGCGCAACGAATTTCTCTCCCGCCTGCGTGCCGCATTTGAATATCTGGAATCCGCGGTTAATGCCTGCTTTATTCGCGTGTACGGCGCGGCCACGTGGAATGGTTTCCGGCAGCCGCCGGATAGCTCCGACTATCTTTCCGTGGAGGAGATGGTCTCTATGGCGCGCGACATCGCCGGCGAAAATCATCATTTCCGGTTTGTGCAGCTTCCCGTAAATCTGGCCATGACCGAAGCCATCGGCCGGCCGAATCAAATTCTCAATGGTGAATACGTGCCCATGGTGGAAGCGGCGCGGGAAAACGGCGTCAGCCTAATCGCCAGCGCTTCGCTGCTGCAGGTGCAGGTGGCGCAGAATCTTCCTCCGTTCGTCAGCAACGTGCTGGGCCTCGAGTCCGGAGTCCTCTGCGCGCTGCAGTTCGCGCGTTCCGCGCCGGGAATCACCACGGCACTGGTCGGCATGAGCCGCCGCGAACACGTGAAGTTCAACCTTCAACTCCTCGAGGTTCCGCCCACGCCCATCGAGCAGTTCATTAAATTATTTGAGAAGTCGGAAGAGGTTGGGGAGTGACGCCGGTTAGTTCTTCATCGGCGCCAGCCATTTTTCGAGGACGTCGCGCGTATCCACTTGGGTCGCCTGCTTGAAAATTTCCGGCAATTCGTCAATGCGGAAGCCGCGTTTTTCCCGCGCGCTCCAGGCCACCAGGTAACGGAACGCGTCGCGCAGGCGCTTTGCGCCGTTCGACTGCTCGCGAATGCGGGCATCCATCTCCGCGGCCATCAGCCCGCCGCGGGAAAAATTCGTGCGCCCGGTGCGCCAGTCTTCGCCGTAGCGCGTCGAGGCGATGCGTGAAACTTCCACCAGCGGCATTTTTCGCAGGAACGCGGGCATGGCAGCGAGATTCTGACGAAATCGCCAGTCAATCATGCGCTCGCGGAATTTTTCGGCGTCCTGCGACGGCATTGCGTCGGCCAGCGCGTCAATCGCCGCGAACTGCGCGAAGCCTTCGCTGAACCAGATGGAATCAATCAGCGGCGCGAGCTCCCAGCGGAAGGGAAAATAGCCTTCGCCGCAGGCGCGCTTGGGAATCCACGCGTGCGCGATGTGATGCGCGAAATTAAATAGCACGCGCGTCTTCTCGCT
>DASYRO010000133.1:0-4599 GCA_036004385.1 Candidatus Acidiferrales bacterium | reverse complement strand
ATCTGCGAGCCTTCGATACTGATCTTCAAATCCTCAATCGGCGCGCCATGATAAGCAAACACGTGCTGGTTCATCAGGTTGGTCAGGCCCTCGGGCGAAAGCCCGATTTCCCCGGACTCGATTTCAAAGAGGAACGACGTCTTGTCATCGAAACTCGGCGACTGCCCCTTCCGCGTGGGTAACAAATTTCCGTTCAGCGAGTGAATGTCCAGCGGCAAGCCGTCTTCGGCGTAAAAAATAACGTTGCGCATTTCTGTCCGCGTGACGCCTGCCCCCTTGGGCGGTTCGACGGCTGCGTTTTGTGCCGGCTCGGAAACGGGTTCGCTTTTCTGCCGGGCGTACATGACAGCCAGGCCCGCCACCAGGAGCAAGCCCACGGCAATCCACAACATGTAGTGCCGCCTTACGAATTCGCTTAGCATCATAAACCTCCGGGCGAATCTGACCCGAGGAGATGTCAATGGAGCGGATCTTTCGGACCCGCGGGCTGGGAGCTTCTCGAGACGAATCGCCAATGTGAGCGGCCGGGCTGACTTCACGAACGCTACTTAGTTAGATGGCATCGCTCCGCGGCGGGTTTGGCGGACATATGCGCGCCGTGCGCAGGCGCATGATAGGATACGCGCGGCTTGGCACATTTTCCCGGCAACGCGCCATCAGTACATATGCGTTCGAAGGCCTCGAAACTCACAGCACTGAACGGAGACGCGCGATGAAATACGTCGCCGCCATCGTGATGATTGCAACCGCAGCAGCGGCCCTCTCTCTGGCCGGATCCGGGAGCACCGTCAGCGCGACTGGGAATTCCGCGGACTGCACCACCGATGGAGGCAAGTGCCCCGTGGTGGACCTGCGCGAAGCGCTGGGGCCGGTGCGGTTTCAGGACGATAAATCCTGGTGCTATGCCTTCACCACGGCCGACCTGCTCACGTACCGATTTCAAAATGAGCTGCATGGCGAGCGCGTCTCTGACGTGTACACCGCGCTGACCTACACGCACAGTTACGCTCTTGATCCGTATTCCGACGCAGGCGGCATGGCGCGCCTCGCCATTAAGGCTGCGTACAAAAAAGGATTTTGCCCGCAGAAACTGGAGGACGACGCCTTGCGGCGTGGTCCCCTGGGCAGCCTGAACGAAAAGTTGCAGACGTTGCGCATGCTGAAGTCATTGTATGACCGCGGCGACATGGCCGGGCTGGACCGCAAGCTTGACGAGCTGGCCCAGACCAACAGCATCGTGATCTCAGTTCCGCGCGAGGATCTGATGCGCGCGCTGCAGACCAGCTCCGCGCGAAATTTCCCTCTTCATTTCGCCGATTTGCTGTGTGGCGACAATCGCTACAAGCCCACCACGCCGATTGAAGTGCATTCGCTGGTCAAATGGGTTTCCGGCACAAGCAAAATGATGAAAACGGTGGACGAGCAACTCACGTCCGGGAATGTTGTGGGAATCGCCTACTACTCCGCGTTCCTATTGCTGGGGAGCAACGCGCCGCAGGCCGACAAGCACTTGTCCGTTCTGGTGGGCAGGCGCTGGAATGAAAAACACGGCGAGTGCGAATACCTGATCCGCAATTCCTTCGGCCCGCAATGTCTGGGCTACTCGTCCGAGTGGATTGGTCCCGATACCTGCCAGGCCGGCCACATTTGGATTCCGCGCAGGCTTCTGGAAAAAAATCTTCGCGCCATCACCTACATCGAGCAATGAATTTGCAGAACGCCGGCGAGCAAAGAAAAGAAGTTGGCGGGCAGGGCGATAAGCCGGATTCTGTCGGCGTGTGTCCGAGTTGCAGCCAACACGCTGTGACGATCATTCCTCTGGGCGTCGCATCGCTGCGCCGCTCAAGCGGCCTACCCGAGGGTTGGTTCCCGCTTCGCTTTCGCGACTCGGGCCGTGGCTTGCGCCACAACGGGCCGGGACAGCCCTCCCCTCCTATTTGGCCTTGCTCCACGCGGGGTTTGCCGTGCCTCCGGTATCGCTATCGGAGCGGTGGGCTCTTACCCCACCATTTCACCCTTGCCAAATGTCTCTGCCCTTGGAGGACGTGTCCGAGGTTTTCCTCGGACCTGTCACAGAGGCGGAATCCACCGGCGGTTTATTTTCTGTGGCACTTTCCGTGGCCCGTAGCACAGGCTTATAGCCTGGGTGCTTCTCTTTGGAAATGCGGCGCGATTTGCGTACCGCGCGAAAAGGCACAAGCTGTAAGCCTGTGCTACAAGCCCCCTGGCGTTACCAGGCGCGTTACCCTGCGGAGTCCGGACTTTCCTCCAGCATCGCGGCGGCGTGAAGCCACCGTCACACCAGCGATCGTCTGACCTGCCCGCCGACATCAATTATACGCGACAACGCCTGTGCGGGCGAGGGGCCGATGGAGACGATGCACTGGAGGTAAACGAGATGGACCAAGTAGCGGATCGGCGCTGCGTTGACAGCGCTCGTTCCGCTCTCTAGGATGACTCAAGGAGGAGGTTGTCCTCGTCATGACTCATCCCATCACAAGCAGACTAAACTCTCTGGCGGCAACCGGCTTCGCGCTGTTTCTGATTGGTTTGCTTGCGCTGCCGGGAATCACGTCCAGCCAGGAAAAAGCAAAGCAGCCGGCGAAAGCATCCACCGCAGCAAAGGCGCCGGCCCCGGCAAAAGCGGCGCCAGGGATGGCGGATGCGCGCGCATTTACCGACCGCGTGGAAAAACGCCTGTTCGATTTATCCTTGAAATATTCACAGGCGGACTGGGTCGCCCAAAATTTCATCACCGACGACACCGAAGCGCTTTCCGCCGACGCCAATGAACAGCTCATCGCGGCGACCACGGAATTCGCCACACAGGCCACGCGTTTTGACAAGTTGAAGCTGCCCGCGGAGGTCGAGCGCAAGTTGCTGCTGCTCAAGCTGTCGCTCACGCTGCCCGCGCCGAAAAATGAGGCCGAACGCTCGGAGCTCGCCAAGCTGGTTCCTTCCATGCAAGGCGACTACGGCAAGGGCAAGTGGTGTCCGCAAGGTGATAAGGAAAAATGCCTCGACCTGAACGCGTTGAGCCGCATTATGGCCGAGAGCCGCGACCCCAAACAGCTGCTCGACGTGTGGCGCGGCTGGCACGCTATTTCTCCTCCCATGCGCAAGCGCTACACGCGCTACGTCGAGCTGGCCAATAAAGGCGCGCGCGAGCTGGGATTTGCGGACATGGGCGCGATGTGGCGTTCCAAGTACGACATGCCGCCGGACGCCTTCGCTCAGGAAGTCGACCGGCTGTGGCTGCAGGTGAAGCCGCTCTACGACGCGTTGCACGCGCACGTCCGCGCCAAGCTGCGCGAAAAGTACGGCGCGGAGGTCGTGCCGGAAAGCGGCCCCATCCCCGCGCACCTGCTCGGCAACATGTGGGCGCAGGAATGGAGCAACATATATCCGCTGGTCGCGCCGTCCGCCGTGGCGGGCACCAAGGCGTACGACCTGACGGAAATCCTCAAGGCGCGCAAGACCGACGAAAAAGAAATGGTGCGCACCGGGGAGCGTTTCTTCACTTCGCTGGGTTTCGCTCCGCTCCCGAAAACATTTTGGGAGCGGTCCCTCTTCACCAAGCCCCGCGACCGCGACGTCGTCTGCCACGCCAGCGCATGGAGCATTGACTTCAAGGAAGACCTGCGCCTAAAAATGTGCATTGAGATCACCGAGGAAGATTTCCGCACGATTCACCACGAGTTGGGCCACAACTTTTATCAGCGCGCTTACAACAAACAGCCCGTGCTCTTTCAGGACAGCGCCAACGACGGGTTTCACGAAGCCGTCGGCGACACGATTGCTCTCTCCATCACGCCCGAATATCTGAAGCAGATTGGCCTGATCGAAAACGTTCCCGGTGTGGAGGGAGACCTCGGCTACCTGATGAAAGTCGCGCTGGACAAGGTAGCCTTCCTGCCCTTCGGGCTACTGATTGACCAATGGCGCTGGAAAGTGTTTTCCGGCGAAATCAAGCCGACCGATTACAACAAAACGTGGTGGGAGCTGCGCCGCAAGTATCAGGGCGTGGCGCCGCCGGTCGCGCGCAGCGAAGCGGATTTCGACCCCGGCGCGAAATATCACGTCGCCGCTAACGTGCCTTACACTCGCTATTTTCTCGCACACATATTGCAATTCCAGTTTTACCGCGCGATGTGCCGCGCAGCGGGCTTCAGCGGGCCGCTGCACCGCTGCTCGTTCTACAATAACAAAGCTGCGGGCGCGAAGCTCAACAAGATGCTGGCCATGGGCCTGAGTCGCCCGTGGCCGGAAGCACTCGAGGCGTTAACCGGTGAAAAGCAGATTGACGCCCGCGCCATGCTCGACTATTTCGCACCACTTAAAAAGTGGCTCGACGAGCAAAACAAAGGCCGTAAAGTCGGCTGGTAGGCGGCGAAGTTATTCCTGCCCCCTCGCTCGCGATTTTTGTGTTGGCCCGCCCGAATACGCCGAATCGTACTATGATACCGGGCACAGGAGAGCAGGCCGCCCAGCCGGCTGTTCCTACCTTTCGGGGAAGCCCATGCAGGGTGAGCGGCAGAGCAGCCCGCCGTCCGGCAGCCTGATGTCTCATGGAACATTCAGCGAGTGCAACGAAATCGG
>DASYRO010000132.1:0-6431 GCA_036004385.1 Candidatus Acidiferrales bacterium | reverse complement strand
ACGCGGGATCACGTTGAAAGGAATAAACCCATCCAACGGGAGTGTACTGTGGAGGGAATTGCTCCGTGGCTTCGGTAATCGCGTTCAGAATTTGCCGCACCGTCCTACCCCGGAGGCGCAAACTCACCGGGGGTCCGGTGGACCTCATGCGCGGACCGACAGACCCGCTTGGCTGCGGAGCACCCGCTCGGGGGGGCGTGAGGCGCTGCTGAAGCTCGGCTATAAAGAGGTGTGGCGCCGCCAATACATCGCTGGCTTGCTTATTTGTAATTTCAAATCGCTGCACCCGGATGTTTAGGGGATCCTGCGGATCTGTCTTGGTGCCCGCTGGGTAAATGTTGATCAAGTGCGGGCTGACAAGCTCATAACTGTAGTTAGGCAACTGACGAAAGACTTGCTGGAGCGCATCTCCAAGCGTGCTCCCGGGAGGAAGGTCTAGGTTCACTGACGGCTCCTTGCCGTCCTCGCGGTGCACTTCAATCCCAAAAAGCACATAGCCGTTTCGAACGCGGACCCCGATTTCCTCGAGAGCCTTGGAGAGAGAAATATTCTTCTGAGCAATGTGAACCGGGAATAGCGGCAATTGAAAAAGCGCTGGTTCACCGGGCCTGGGTGGATTTTGCGGCCCGGCACCCAAAACTGCGGCCAGCACTGCCAAAAAAGGGCAAAATCGTGGCAACCACATATTGCCCCCTACGGGCTCAAAGTCACTCCCGAGCAAGTATAGTTGATGGTGACTTGGCGAACGACAATTCCATTGACGGTTATGGTTTGGCTTCGCGACGCGCCACAGCCAGGGCCCCCGGGTAAGCAACATGTGTGACAGAGCCAAAAATCATCTAGGAAGTTCGGCGTACTCACAGGTGGGCGCACCTGTCTGCAAAATAGCGGGACCCTGGCTCGCGAGTGGCGACGGAGAACCAAGGGATGAAACTGCCGTCGTCCGATACCCGGCAGAGAGCACAAGAACAAGTGCGATCACGCATAGCGCTACTAAGGAGACGCCGAATCGATGGGCGAGGGGTTCGAGGGCGTGGCGCATTATCGCCTCCCAGGAGTAAATACGGTGGGTAAGAGATACGCCGCGTGGATAGTAGTGTCAAGTGGAATTAACTGGAAAATAAAAAGCTACTCGTAGCGCAAGGCTTCGACGGGGTCAAGCCGCGAAGCCTTCATCGCCGGCCACACGCCGAAGATGAGTCCGACGCCGGCGGAAACGGCGAGTCCCACGAGCACGGCCCACAGGGGCACGGCGGTTTGCATGGGCGTGGTCATGCGCACCACTTGCGCGATGCCGCCGCCAAAGAGCACGCCCAGCGCGCCGCCCATGCCGGTGAGAGCCACGGCTTCGGTCAGGAACTGCGCGGTGATGTCGCGGCGTCGCGCGCCGATAGCTTTGCGCACGCCGATTTCACGCGTACGTTCGGTGACGCTGACCAGCATGATGTTCATCACGCCCACACCGCCGACCAGCAGCCCGATGGAGCTGAGCACGATGGTGATCAGCGCAATCATGCCCACGATGTCGTGGAACTGGTCCACGATCTGCTGCGACGTTTCGATCCCGAAATTATCCTGAGCGCTGTAGGGCACATTGCGGCGGCGGCGCAGGAGGTCGCGCGCCTGGTCCACCGCCACGTCGAGAAGGCCCGGGCGGGCCTGCATGCGGATGCCGTGCTCCTTGGCCGTGGGATTAATTTTGCGGAATGTCTCGTAAGGAACCACCACGCGCTTGTCTTCGTCGCTGTCGCCGAAACCGCCCTTGGGCTTTTCAAACACGCCGATCACGCGGAACACCGCGCCGTTCACCAGTACATCCTTGTCGATGGGAGAAACGTTGGGGAACAACACTTCGGCCACGCTCTGGCCGATGACCACCACGTTTTGGCGGTGGTGGTTTTCCGCATCCACAAAAAAGCGTCCTTCCCTCAGCGATGCGTTGGCGTACACGTTGACAAAGCTGGGGAAGGTGCCCCGGTAATCGAGTCCCACCACGTCATTGTCTTTGTAGCGGATCTTGTTGTCGCCCGAGTCCGGAAACAGCGAGATGGCCACCGCGCGGACCGCGCTGCACTGCTCCTGAATGGCCCAGCCGTCTTCGGCCACCAGCGGCTTGCGCATGCGTTCTTCGCGCGTCAACCGGCCGAAGTGAATGCCGCTGCCGAACTTGGAAATGAACGCCGTGTCCGCGCCGTAGCTCATGATCTGGTCCTGCACGGAACGATCGAACCCCACCAGCAGCGAGGCCACGATGATGATCACGCCCACGCCGATGACCACGCCCAGCACGGTCAGGAAACTGCGCAACTTGTGCGTACGCAGAGTATCCAGCGCGAGTTTGACGTTCTCTCTAAAGTCCTGCCGGATTTCGATTCCAGGTGACAAGTCGCGCTCTCCGCTCGCTTCCCTTGTGCCGAATCTTCTTTTCTCTGTAACTCTGAAACTATCGCACTCTGCTGCTTTCTTACACTTCCTGGCGCAGCGCCTCTATGGGATCCAGGCGCGCCGCACGCACCGCCGGATAAATGCCGAAAAAGAGTCCCACCGACGTGGACATCGTCAGCGAGACCAGCACCGCCCACAGCGGCGTCACGATCGGAAACGATGTAACCGCCGTCACCAGCATGCCCAGCCCCGCGGCCAGCACAATGCCCACCAGACCGCCAGCGGCTGCCATCAGCGCAGACTCCACCAGAAACTGCATCACGATGTGCCGCCGCCGCGCGCCCAGCGATTTGCGGATGCCGATTTCCCGCGTGCGCTCCGTCACGCTGGCCAGCATGATGTTCATGATGACGATGCCGCCCACCACCATGAATACGCTGGTCAGTCCCACGGCGATGCGGAAGATGTTTCCGCTGAGCTCTTCCCACAGCGTGGTAAAGGTTTCCGAGCCGACAATCGCGAAATTATCGGCGTCGTTGTAGGTCAGATGGCGGCGCGCGCGGAGAATCATGCGCGCTTCGTCCCGCGCGGCGTTCATGACCTCCGGGTTTTTTGCCTGCACGAAAATGCGCACCGAATCGGTGCCCCGGAAGAAGGTTTTGCGAAATGTTCCCAGCGGGATGTGCACGTAATTGTCCTGCGATTGCCCCAGGACGCTGCCCTGCGGTTTGCCCACACCGATAATCTCGTACACCTGCGGCCCCACGCGGATCGTTTTCCCCATCGGATCCGAAGTGGGGAAGAACCGCGTCACCAAATCCGGCCCGATGAAACAGACCGGCGAGTGGTGCTCGTCGTCGGATTCCGAAATATACCGGCCGTGCATGGCGACGTAATTGCGCATTTGCGCGAACGCGGCAGTGACCCCGACTATTTGCACCTCGTCGGCGAGTTCGTTTCCGTAGCGCACGTCCATCCTGCGGAAGGCCACCGCCGCCACCGAATCCGCGAGAGTCATGTTTTCCTGCAGCCCCTCGAATTCTTCGTAACGCAGCGGCGGCCGCTTCTGCGCCTTGACCCATTCCTCGAAGCTGGTGATCACACCGAAACGGTCGATGCCAAATACTCCCGCGCCGAGGTTCGCGATTTTCTCGGCCACGTAGTCGTTCATTCCCTCGACCGTGGAGATCACCAGGACCAGCGTAAACACGGCGAGAATCACGCCCAGCAGCGTCAGGAAGCTGCGCAGTTTGTGTACGCGCAGCGTATCCAGCGCCAGCCACAGCGTTTCTTTGAAGGCTACGCTGGCTTCACGGCTTTTCGTTCGGACTGACGACACCCCGCCTCCAGCTTTCTCCATTGGAACCACACACTATAGACGCGCCACAGAGGCAAAATGTTCTGCATCTTTGCGCCTTGGTGTCTTTTCGCCTAAGCTTCGCCTCTAGCCGCGTTGCGCCGATCTTTAATACGTCGCGGACCCTGCGGGCATTACAATGCAACGGTGAAATTGACTCGCCGCCGCCTTCTCATCGGCAGCGCTTCGGCGCTGGCGCTTGGCGCCGCGGGCTACAAATTATTGCGCGGCTTTGCGGATGAGCCGTCCGCAGAAGTACTGGCGTTCCTGCCGCCCGGGCTGCGCGGCACGGCGCTCGACGTGCACGTCCACATTCTCGGCTCGGGGGCCGGCGGCACGGGCTGTTGGATGCACGAGGAGATGCGCCGCGGCTTCAATGTGCGCGCCGGGATGTGGAATCTCGGACTCAGCGTCAATCAGCCCGATCTCGACGCCGGCTACGTCACTTACCTCCTGACGCGCATTCACGGCGCGGGATTCCTGAAGCAAGTGGCCGCGCTGGCGCAGGACTACGCGTACACGCCGGCCGGCCAGCGCGACACCGCGCATTCGCCGTTCTTCACGCCCAATGATTACGTTGCGCGTCTGGCGGCCGCGCACCCTGAATTTCTATTCGGCGCATCCATTCACCCTTACCGCGCCGACGCGCTTGAAGAGCTGGACCGCGTGGTCGCGCTGGGCGCCGTGCTCGTCAAATGGATTCCCAACGTGCACGGCATCGATTTGCGCGACCCTCGTTGCCGCGCGTTCTATCGCCGCCTGGCCGGGCACAAAATTCCTCTGCTCGTCCATTCCGGCGACGAGCAAGCCATGGCCATCGCTGGACAAGAGTATGGCGACCCGCGGCGATTGGTCGCGCCGCTCGAGGAAGGCGTCACGGTGATCGCCGCGCATGTCGCCTCGCTGGGCGCGCGCGACGGCCGCACCAATTTCGAGCATCTGCTTGCCCTCTTTCCGAGCTGGCCGAACTTGTTCGCAGATACCTCCGCGCTCACGCTGATCACCCGCTTTCGCGTGCTGCGCCAGGTCGCCGAACATACGGAAATTCATGCGCGTCTTGTGCATGGCAGCGATTTTCCGCTGCCACCGGCCGCGTCGCTATTCCTCGGGCGAATTCCTTTTGCCGATTGGCGGCAGGCGTGGATTCGCGAGAATCCTCTCCGCCGGGATTTTCTGATCAAGCAGGCCTATCGCTTGCCGGAAGCGATTTACACGCGCGGGTATGAAGTGCTTGCGCCGCGGCTTCGCAACCTTACTTAGCCGCAGCGTGGTGATCGTAACTGATGACGCGGGTAATCTTCCAGGCGCCCTGTTTGTACTGCCAGAGGTGGATAAACCTGGCCTCGCCGGCCGGAGTGTTCGACTTGGGATGCAAGAAACGGTGGACACCGATCTGGACCGCCCCGTAACCCTTCATGTGATAAACCCGGACCGTTCCAGGAACGAGTTCTCGACGGACATCGCCACCGCAGATATTGTTCTTGAGGTTCTCGATCAATTTCTCTTTGCCCAGACTCACGCCTCCCTGATCGTGATAGAACTCTACGTCGTCGGCGAAGAAGGTGCCGAACTTCTCTACGTCGCAGCGATTATAAGCATCGAAAACCGCCGTATCCAGCGATGCGAGTGCCTTATCCAGTTCCTCCTGCGATTTGATGTTGTCGAGGGACGGGACTTGTTGCGCGCCTGCAGAAGCAACAAGCAGCGCGAACAGAGATACCAACAACACCCTTCTTGCGGCAACGATTGTTTTCATCGCTCACTCCGTTTCCCGAGGGATTTTCGGTGCATCTTGAGATACGAGATACCGAAACTGAATGTTCCGCGGCTCCTGGTCGCCGCGATTTTCTGATCAAGCAGGCCTATCGCTTGCCGGAAGCGATTTACACGCGCGGCTACGAAGCTCTCGCGCCGCGATTGAGAAGTCTCGGACAACCCGCGCCGGCAATCTCCGCCTAGGCCTGTACTCCCATCCAATTTTGCGGTAAAAGAAAGACTCCCCTTCGGGGAATCCCAAGATTTTTACGCCGCGCCCTTGTCTGCGCCGGCGATAGTGAGGCTGAAATGAAACCAATCCTTACGAGTCTCTTTTCTCTGGCGTTGCTCTTCACTTTGACGGCGCTTCCGGCTCTGTCGCAAGCCGCCGCGCCCGCCGCTGCGCCGGCTGCGGCGACACCCGCAAAGCCTACAGCCGGCCCGCGCGCCGAATTCATGCGCATCATGGAAGATGCCGAAACGAAGTTCATCAAGCTGGCCGAAAAAACGCCGGCAGAAAAATACGCCTGGCGGCCCGGCGAAGGCGTCCGCTCGACCGGCGAAGTTTTCCTCCATGTCGCCTGCGGCAACTACTTCCTCATGGGCCGGGTAGGCGTGCAGCCTCCGGCGGATTTCAAACCGGCGGGCTGCGACACTTCTACCACGGAGAAGGCCAAGATTGTTGAGGCGCTCAAGGCCTCATTCGAGCACGTCCGAAAAGGCACGTTTGCCCTGAGCGATGCAGACCTGGAAAAGACGGGGCCGTGGTTCGGCAACCGCCAGGCCACCTACCGCGAAATTCTGTTCTTCATCGGCACCCATCAACACGAGCACCTCGGGCAGTCGATTGCCTACGCCCGCGTGAACGGCATCGTGCCGCCGTGGACGGAAGAGGCCCAGCAGCGCCAGCAGGCCGCGCCCGCCAAGAAGCAGC
>DASYRO010000131.1:0-13046 GCA_036004385.1 Candidatus Acidiferrales bacterium | reverse complement strand
TACGGAGAGCTATTTTTTTCCGGAGTCGCTCGACGCCATGGGCTTTGACCTGAAAGAAACCGGCTTCCACATCGTGCTTTCCAAAGACATCCCGCAGATGATCCGCGAAAAAATCAAAGGGCTGACGACGAATTTTCTTGCGCGGCACGGGCTTGAACAAAAACAGATTTCGCGGTTCGTGCTGCATCCCGGCGGGCAAAAGCTGCTGCTGTACATGGAAGAGGAACTCGGTCTTTCGCGCGCGGACACGCAGCTTTCCTGGGACGTGCTCGCCGACTACGGCAATCTCTCGAGCGCGTCGGTGTTTTTTGTTTTGCAGGAAACTCTGGCGCGCAATAACGCCGCTGCCGGAGAGTACGGATTGCTTGCGGCGTTCGGGCCCGGGTTCAGCGCGGAATTGGTGCTGCTGCAATGGACGTGAGCGTTATCGCCTACCTCGGGCTGCTGCTGGCTGTCGGCGCGGGCCGGCTGATTGAATTGCAGATTTCCACTCGCCGCCAGCGCCGGCTCGCCGCGCAGGGCATCGTCAAAGTACCGGAGAAGCATTTTCATTGGATGGTCGTGATGCATATCGCCATCCTGCTTTCGGCCGGGCTGGAGGTCGTACTGCTTCACCGTCCGTTTCTGCCTGCTCTGGGATTGACCATGGGCCTGTTATTTCTTCTGGCGAATGGACTGCGCTGGTGGGTGATGGCGACGCTGGGAAAACATTGGAATATTCAAGTCATGAATTCCGTTCCGCTGGGTGTCGTGACCACGGGTCCCTACCGGTGGATTCGCCACCCGAACTATCTTGCTGTCTTCCTTGAGTTGCTTGCGCTCCCGCTAATTCACTCGGCCTGGCTGACCGCCGTGTGTGGAGAGATCGCTTGTGGGTTCGTTGTTCGCCAGCGCTTAAAAGTTGAAGAGTCGGTGCTGATGGCGAATCCGGAGTATCGAGCGGCGATGAGTGATAAGCCGCGCTTCGTGCCGCGGCTGTTCGACCGTGCCGCGCGCCCGGAGATCAGCGCCCGCGCCGAGCGGGAAGCGCGTCCCCAGCAAACCAACGGCTGACACCATGAGCCACGCAGAGCCAGACGTTCTCATCGCCGGCGGCGGGCTGGCCGGCTCGGCGCTGGCCATGATGCTCGGCCGCGCAGGGCTGCGCGTGGAACTCTTCGAGCGCGGCAAATTCCCCAAGGATAAGCCCTGCGGCGAAGGCCTCATGCCCGCGGGCGTCGCCGTGCTTCGGCGGCTCGGGCTGGCGGAAGCTGTGGGCGGCGCTCCGTTTTTCGGCGTGCGCTACCACTTCGGCGGGCAGACGGCTGAGGGCCGCTTCCCCGGCGCAGATTCATCGTGCACCGGTCGCGGGCAAAGACGTCTGCATCTGGACCGCATCGTTTTCGAAGCCGCCAGCGCCACGCCGGGCGTGACCGCACAGCTCAACGCAACCGTCGAGGAGCCGCTGCGCGAAAACCGCCGCGTCACCGGCGTGATGGTGAACGACGAGCCGCGGCGCGCGCCACTTGTTGTTGCCGCGGATGGCGTGCACTCGCGCCTGCGTCACCGCCTCGGACTGAATCAGCCGATTCGGCGGAAGCGCATCGGCGCGCGCGCGCATTTTCGATTGGCGGCGGAGCGCGAGCAGCCTCCGTGGGTGGATGTATTTGTCGCGCGCGGTTATGAAATTTACGTTACGCCAATGCCCGGTAAAGAAATCCTCGTTGCTGCGCTGGCTGATGCATGGGCGCTGGAAGGGCCACTGGACCAGGCGTACCAGCGATGGATTCGTTCCCATCCGGCGCTGGCCGCGCGGCTGGAAGGCGCGGAACAAATTAGCGAGCTGCTGAGCACGTCGCCGCTGGCAGCGAAATCTCGATGCGGCGTTGCGCCGGGAATTGTTTTGCTGGGTGACGCCGCCGGGTTTCTCGACCCCATCACCGGCGGCGGCATGACCCAGGCGCTGATGACCGCCGAACTTCTCGCCGGCTACATCATCCGTCAGCCGCACACCGGCGACGATTGGATCTACCAATTCGAGCGCGAGCGCCGCGCGATGCTCTGGGATTACGCCACGCTGACGCAAATCGTGTTGTGGCTCGCCGACCATCCGCGGTTGACCGAAAAAGCTTTGTCCGCGCTGCGCGGCTCACCGGCGCTGTTTTCGCATCTGGTGGGCGTGGCCGGAGGCGTGCGGCGGCTCGTGGACTTCCGTTCGCTGGAACGCGATGCCCCGCGTCCCGCGCGCGAACACGCGGAAACCTAACAGGACAAAGAAAGTTTTGGCGTTGTCATCCCGGGTCACCGCCGCGGCGGGGGCGAGGGATCTGCTTTTCGCCGAAAAGAAGCAGATTCCTCGCCCCGGATACACCGCAGGCGGATACCGGGGCTCGGAATGACAATGTATCAACAGGAGCGCGAGTGCGGCGGATCCACTTCATCGAGATCCACGACCAGGCATGGGTGCCGGAATCCGCGCGCGACGCCGTCACCGATGCGCTGCAATTTGTTTTTAACCTCGGCAGACTGTACGCGCCCGTCGTGCCGCGCCTGCACAAGGCCCTGGTTCGCGCAGGAACGAATCACATTTTGGACTTATGCTCCGGCGGCGGAGGGCCGTGGCTGTGGATGCAGCGCGAATTTGAGTCCAATGAAAATTTCCCTGTGAGCGTCTGCCTGACGGACAAATATCCGAACCGCAGCGCATTCGAACGCGTACGCGAACTTTCCGGCGGCAAAATTGACTACGTTGCCGAGCCCGTGGACGTGACCAACATCCCGCCGGAGCGGCGCGGCTTTCGCACGATGTTCACGTCGTTCCATCATTTTCGTCCACAGGAAGCGCGCGCCATCCTGCAGAACGCCGTGGACAATGAGCAGGGCATCGCCGTATTCGAAATCCCCCATCGCCGGGCGCTGACAATCCTCGAGACATTGTTCGTGCCGCCGGTGGCGCTGCTCACCGTGCCGTTTGTGCGCCCGTTCCGGTGGTCGCGCCTGCTGTGGACCTACCTGATTCCGTTCGTCCCATTGGTGATGTTGTTTGATGGAATCGTTTCCTGCCTGCGCGCGTATTCGCACGCCGAACTGCGCGAGTTGACGGAAGGAATTTGCGCTCCGAATTACGAGTGGGAAGTCGGAGAAGCACTCACAGGGCCGCTGCGCTTGCCGGTGACATATCTGATTGGGTGCCCCGCGTCCGGGCGCAGCATGCTGCGCCCCTACTAACGGCGCAGCAAAGTTAGTCGAAATGATCGTCGAGGATGGCGGCGGCTTCTTCGCGTTCGAGCACGCCCGCGGTTTGCGCCCACGCCGTGGTTTGCCAATTGTCCCTGCTTTTGTGCTCGGGAATCCATGGCGGCAGAGGAAGGCTGAGGTGATTGGCCAGCGCATAGACATAAGGCTCATACATGCGTCGCAGCTCGGTAAGCCGCGCGTTCGCCTCGTCGCCGTCGCGCAACTTCATTCCATGCTGAGCGAGCGTCTCGCGGATGCGCGCAAGGGTCGCGGGTGAAAGCCGCTCCTCGGGTAGCGCCGTGGGCGGCGTACCGAACACCTGGGCGAGATCCACGACGGCGTGCCGCGCGATGGCGAAGGTCAGCTCCGCTTGCCGCTCGCACGCGCCTTCGATGCCCGTGCGCAACAGCGCGCAAGTATCCAGAATCACCGCGAGGGAAGAAATCCACGACTGGTTATTGTGCTGCGAACGGAAATATGCCAGCACGGGGTAGGAAAGATGGCTTTCCATCAACTCGGCGCACCAGCGCTCCCAATCTTCGAGCAGTTCGTGGAGCGCCTCCAATCCATCGGGGAAACTGTGACGCCGAAGCAATTCACCAGCCGTCGGCGGCGAGCCGCCGCGCGCGTCGAGCATGGAAATGTTGACTTCGCGGCGGGAAAACGACTGATAGATGACCGGCAAATAGCTGATGATGATGGCCAGAAAGCCAAAACCCACGCCCGATTCGAGCACCGTGAGGGCGCGCGCCAGCGGCGAATGCGGCACGACATCGCCGATGCCCAGTGTGAAAAACGTCGTGCCGCTGAGATACAAATCCACGGCGAAGCCCGGCTGAATGCCCACGACATCCACGGAGGAGCCTGCGCCGAAGTGCAGCAGCGCGAAACTCAGCACCAACCCTGCGGCCCAAACGGCGAGCAACATCGGCAGGGATATCGGCCCGTAAATTCCCAGCAAAGTTTCCCGGCTCTTCGGAGACGGAATCAAGCTCACGGCCGATCGCCAGAGGCGCCACGTCGCGCGAAAGTACAACCTCGTGAGGCGGAAGCGGCGCGTGACGCGGCGCGGCAGGATCACCGCCTCGAACGCGTCCCACACCACCACGAAAAAAATGACGAGGCCGGCGGCGAACGCTCCGGGAGATGGAATCATTCTAGAAATCTAATCGCTTTCGCGAACGAGGGCAACTCAGCCGCGCGTTGAAGAACTCAATTTTGCTGTCATCCCGAGTCCGCCGCGGCGGACGAGGGATCTGCAGTTATCACGACTCCATGAAAAAAGCAGATTCCTCGCCGCCTGCAGCGGCTCGGAATGTCAGCGTTTGGCGTTCTTCAACGCGCCGCTAGGTTTCGAGCTTCGACGTGACGTAAATTTCCGCCTTGAATAATTTGGATACCGGACAGCCCTTTTCGGCGGCGGTGACAGCGGCGTCAAATTTCGCGCGGTCCGCGCCGGGGACGTGAGCTACAAGGTCCAGATGGCTTTTGGTGATGGCGAATCCATCGGCGACTTTTTCCAGCGTAATGGTTGCCGTGGTTTCCAGCTTCTGCGCGGTCATGCCCGCGTTGCCGAGCTGCGCGGAAAGCGCCATCGTAAAACAGCCGGCGTGCGCCGCGGCCAGCAATTCCTCCGGGTTTGTGCCCACGCCGTTTTCAAACCGCGTGCTGAAGGAGTACTGCGTTTGCTTCAGCACGCCGCTATCCGTCGACAAATTCCCCTTGCCGTCTTTCAATCCGCCCTGCCACACGGCGGTTGCTTTACGTTGCATCGCGTCTCTCCTCTCTCATCGTCGCAGATTGCGATTACTCCGGGCAGGCCGCGCCCTTGGCAATCCATTCCTGCATCCTGCCGGAAAACTCGGCATGGCTCATCGCTGGGACGCTGCGGCCTTCGCCCGGCGCCCAACCCCACATCACCAGCTTGTCGGATTTGATGTGCTCGATGGCGCGCTCGACGCTGCGCCCGCCGTTTTGCTTCGGATCCTTGAGCTGGCGGCACAACTCGCCCGCTGATTTTCCTTCAAAAACCATTTTCATGTTGGGCGGCGGCAGATGCCAGTTCGGCGCGCCCGGCGGCATATTTGCGCCCGGAACATTTTCAAGCTGGTGACAATCGAGACACTTCAGCGCGTACTTGCCCATGCCCGCGCCGCCACGCTGAACGTTTTGAGTGTGCGGATGGCTGTCGTCGCCTTGTAGCGGGATATCACCGGCCGGATGACAGTTCATGCAGCGCGGATGCATGAAAACGGAATACGCGGCGAGGAATGCGGCTTTCGCTGCGGCGTCGTCCCTTGCCGCCGGAGGAGCGGCCGCCTTTCTCTGCGCAGCAGAACGCGCGCCGAGACCGCCGGCCAGTGCAGCGGCCGCGCAGATGAGAATCACGACCGGCAAAATCGTCCACGAAAAATCTCTGTGTGTTTTCATGACGCTTTCACTCCTGCGGCGCCTTTCAAATCCTCCGCGCGGATGGGCAGGCGGCGGATGCGCTTGCCGGTAGCGGCAAAAATAGCGTTGACGACTGCACCGGCGAGCGGCGGAACTCCGGGTTCGCCGACGCCGCCGTGCTTTTCGGTGCTGGGCATGATGTGCACCTCGATTTGCGGCGCTTCGTGCATGCGCAGCATTTTGTAATCGTGGAAATTGCTTTGCTGCACGCGCCCGCGATCGAGCGTGATTTCGCCGTAGAGGACCGCAGTGAGCGCAAAATTAATGCAACTTTCCATCTGCGCCTTGATGGTGTCCGGATTCACGATTTGACCGCAATCAATCGCGCAGACCACTCGATGGACGCGCGGCACGCCCGCGGGCGAGACGCTGACTTCGGCCACTTGGGCAACAAAGCTGCCGAACGATTCGTGCAACGCGATGCCGCGGCCGCGCCCGGCGGTAAGAGGTTTGCCCCAGCCAGCTTTTTCAGCGGCCAGATTCAGCACTCCGAGGTTGCGCGGATGTTTGGCGAGCAGCGCGCGGCGCAACTCCAATGGATCTTTGCCTGCCGCATGAGCCACCTCATCAAAAAAGCTTTCCGTCACGAACCCGCTGTGCGAATGGCCGACCGAGCGCCAGAAGTGCACGGGCACGCCGGTCTTGGCCGTATGCAGCTCGACGCGAAGGTTGGGGATTTCATACGGCAATTCCTTCGAGCCTTCGACCGACGAGCCATCAATGCCGTCCTTGACGGCGAAGGATTCGAAGGGCGTGCCCGTCATGATGGACTGGGTCACGATGGTGTGTGTCCACGCGACGGGATTGCCGCCGGCGTCGAGGCCAGCGGCGAAGCGGTCGTAGAAAATTGGACGGTAGTAGTAGCCGCGCATGTCGTCTTCGCGCGTCCAGATGACTTTCACGGGCGCCTTTGCGGCTTTGGCGACGTGCACGGCATCGAGCACAAATTGCGCGTGCAGGCTGGCGCGCCGGCCGAAGCCTCCGCCGAGAAACGTCGTGTGCACCTTCACCTGTTCGGGCTTGAGTCCGGCGGCGGCTGCGGCAGCGCCCTGATCGATGGTCTGCGCCTGCGTGCCGAGCCAGACTTCCAGGCTGTTCTCGCTGAGTTTCGCGACGCAATTCATGGGCTCCATGGTGGCGTGCGCGAGATAGGGCACTTCGTAAATGGCTTCGATTTTTTTTGCAGCGGACGCCAGCGACTTGGCGGCATCGCCGTCGTTTCGGGCAACGAGACCGGGCTTGAGCGCGAGCGCAGCGTACTCTTCGCGTTGCTTTGCGGTGCTGAAATCGGCCATCGCGCCTTCGTCCCATTCGACGACGAGCGCATCGCGGCCGCGCTTGGCGGGCCAGAAGCCATCGGCGACGACAGCGACTCCACTGGGAACCTGATACACGCCTTTCACACCGGCAATCGCACGCGCCTTGTCCGCGTTGAAGCTGCGCACCTTCGCGCCATAGACCGGCGGCCGTGCGATCAACGCGGTCAACAGGCCGGGCATCTTCACGTCAATGCCGAAAATTGCCGAGCCATTGGTTTTTTCCGGCGTGTCCAGGCGCTTGGTGGCTTTACCGATGATGCGGAAATTTTTGGGGTCTTTCAGCGCGACTTCCGCGGGCGGCGAAAGCTTCGCGGCCGCCGTGGCCAGCGCGCCATAGGCGAGTCGCCGCTTGGATGCCTCGTGGATAACAACACCATTTTCCGTGCGGCAGCTTGCCGGCTCGACTTTCCAATTCTGCGCTGCGGCGGAAACGAGCATCGCGCGAGCCACTGCTCCGGCTTTGCGGAACTGGTCATAGTCCGACCACACGCTGCTGCTGCCGCCGGTTAATTGCGTGCCGAAGGCGGTGTGGAAATACGCGGGCGCGGCGGGCGCAGATTCCACGCGCACTTTGTTCCAGTCGGCGTCGAGTTCTTCTGCGGCAATCATGGCCAGCGCGGTGTACACGCCCTGACCCATTTCCGATTTCCCGACGATGACCGTGACGCGGCCGCTTGGAGCGATGCGCAGGAATGCGTTGGGTGTGAACTCACCGGATTCCTCGGCAGCTTCGCCTTTCAGAGCGAAGCGGAAACCAATCAACAGACCGGCCGTGGCCATGGCGCTCGACTGCAAAAACTTGCGGCGAGGGATGGAATGCGTGGCGCTCATCGCGCACCTCCTCGAGCCATCAACTCTGCGGCGCGGTGAATCGCGCGGCGAATCCGCGGGTACGTGCCGCAGCGGCAGATGTTGCCGGCCATGCCGTCGTCAATGTCCTTGTCGGTAGGTTTGGGATTTGCGGCGAGGAGCACGGCCGCGGCCATGATTTGACCGGACTGGCAGTAGCCGCACTGCGGCACGTCAATTTCAATCCACGCGCGCTGCAGTGGATGATTCAGATTGGGCGAGAGGCCCTCGATGGTCGTGATCGGTTTGCCGACCGCGCGGGAAACCGGCGTGACGCAGGAGCGCACCGCTTCGCCGGCGAGATGCACGGTACACGCGCCGCACTGCGCCATGCCGCAGCCGTATTTTGTTCCGGTCAGGCCCAAGTGGTCGCGCAGCACCCACAACAGCGGCGTGCCGGGCTCAGCTTCGACCTCTACGATTTTGCCGTTCACCGTCAGCTTCACAAGAATTCTCCTTCCGCGGGGAATGGAGTTGCGAGCAGTGATGTCGGCTGGGAAAGAGGGAGATCGATGGCGAATGATTTACTCACCGCGCGCGCCCTCACGCGCACAGCGGAAAGCGCTCACTCCCGCTGGATTCTGCAAGGCTAACAGACAACGCGGCGAAAAGAAACTCGGCCAGTGGGTGTAGCGCCGCCATCCTGGCGGTGAATCTTCCTAGGAAGGAACCGGCTGGAAGCCGGCGCTACGTCGCGGCGAGCACCACTAATTCTTCGGCGCGGCCGCTGGAGTTTTAGACGGAACTTTCGCAGGGGGCTTGGCGCCTGGTGCGGTCGCTGCTTTCGCGGGCTGTGCGTGGCGCTCCGCAGGAACAGCCGTGGAGCCCGGTGCAGGGACGGCCACCGGAGCGGGCATGTCTTTCGCGGAGAATCGCGGCACCATTTGCTCGGCCATGGCCACGGCGTACACCGCCGAGGCGATTTCCACCGCGCCCTCGCGCACGTCTTCTTCGTAAATGCGCTCGTAGGTGTCGAGGTTGGTGTGGTGCGTGAAGGTGTTGTAGTCGAAGGGATCCTGGCTGAGCCCGACGCCGGGCAAGCCAGCGTTATTAAAGGATGTACTGTCCGTGCCGCCGAGGTTGCGGCTGGTGGACGCGCGCACGCCGGTGAAGCCCCAATCCTTAAAAGGCATCAACGCTTCGCGAATCATGTCCGCGGCGGCCGGAGGGCCGAACACGCCGGCGCCGCGCGGCTTGCTCGTGCCGGAGTCAATATTGAAATACGCGCTGAGCTTGGCGTGCTCCGGCTTGGGATTTTCTGCGGTGCCGAAATGTTGCGCCACGTAGGCGATGGAGCCGAGCAAGCCCTGTTCTTCGCCGCTCCACAGCGCGATGCGAATCGTGCGCCGCGGCTGCACCTTGAGCGCCGATAGAATGCGCACCGCTTCCATCATCATCGAGCAGCCGATGCCGTTGTCGGTGGCGCCAGTGGCGTCGTGCCAGGAATCGAAGTGCCCGCCGAGCATGACCACTTCATCCTTCTTGTCCGTGCCGGGAATTTCCGCTATGACGTTGTATGCCGTCTTTCCCTCCGGATATTCGCGGTTGCGGATGTTGACGCGCAGCGTCACCGGCGTGCCTTCGTCGAGAATGCGGGCGATGCGCCCGTAATCTTCATTGCGCATCACTAGCGTGGGCACCACGCGCGTGGAATCGTACGTATTATTCTGCTGCGCGATGATGATGCCGTAGGCGCGGCCGGAATCGTTGATGCGCACCAGCGCGCCGTTCTCGACGAGGAATTGATCCACAATGCGCGCGACTTCCTGCGGCCGGAGCTGACCCGCGGGCAACGGTTGCTGTCCCTGCCCGCCGCCTCCACCGCCAAACGGCCCGCCCGCCTGCGGGTTATTGGGATCGAATTGCGCGCGCCACGCCTCGTCAGCGCGGCGCAGCGGCGCGGGCGTCAGGTTGATCGGCACCTGCACGGGCTTGCCGACCATCACGATGCGTCCGCGAACTTTGGCCTTCATCGAATTCAAATAGGCGTCGAGTTCCTCGCGTGTGGGCTGCTGGGGCGGCGTGGCCGCAGCGGGAGTGGGCATGGGCGGAGGCAGCGCCACGGGCGTTGCAGGAGTCGCCGCAGCGGCTGCGGCCCGCGCGGCTGCTCCGCCGCCGAATCCGCCACCCGGACGAGCAAGTCCCGGCGGCGTCAGCATTACGACGTTGGCGAGCACCACACCTTTCGTGCTCGGCGTCCACGCCAGCGGCTTGACCATGAGTTGTCCGCGAAAGGGCTTCACCGCGTCGGCGGAGAGCTCGACGTTTTCCCAGCCGCTGACGGGCTTGGCCGCGCTGGGCGGCTGGAAGGTCCAGGGTTCGAGGTGCGCGTTCGCGAGTCCAAACGACGTCAGCGTTTTCAGCGCCCAGTCTTGCGCGCCTTTCAATTGCGGCGAACCGGTGACACGCGGGCCGTGCACGTCGGCAATCTGATGAATAATCCACATGATTTTGGAATTGTTGGTTTCTTCCGCGCGGATTTGCGAGTAGACGTCGCTCAGGCTCGGCAATTGAGCCGTGGCGGGCAGCGACGTCAGCAGGCAAATGGAAAGTGCGCAGGCCAAGAACTTACGCATGAGTCCTCCCGGGTCAGCAAAATCGCGCCCCATCTTATCTAAATCCTGCGCTGAAAACCAAGGACGCGAGGGAGCGTAGAGGTCTGAAACAGTTTTGTCGGCTCACGGGGAATCCGGCGCGCCGAGGTCCGCCCAGAGATGGCAACGCCGCCTAACGCTTCCGATATTCTTCGAGGGAAAAGCCGGAATCTTTCAAAATACGAAGAAAGAGTCCCTTGGGAAGCTCACCGCGATGCACAGGGATGATCAGTTGTCTTCGTTCAGGATGCTCCAATATCAAGTGGGAGCCAGTCTGCCGCACACGGCGATAACCATGCCGCTCCAAAAAGCGCACGAGCTTGCGCACCGTGGTCATTGGATGGGGCTAATCTACGGCAAGCGTGACAGTCTCTGCGTAGATTGTTCGTGCAGGCGGAACCGGTTTGTGCGACTTGCGGCACTGCTCGATGTAAAGCCGCATGGCGAGAAGAATGCTCTTTTTCGCGGCCTCGACCGATTTGCCCAAGCCGTAGACGCCAGGGAAATCCTCGCTATAGGCGTAATACCGCTTGCCTTCTTTTTCGATGGTGATCGGGTAGCTATAAAGAGTCATGGTTGGGCACCGGATCGTGCCTGCTTCCGATGCTACCGTGAAGGGCGTACAGTTTCAACCCGCGAGCATGAAGTGTGGTTAGATGGCAGCGTCGGCGTGTAACCTTTTCCCGGTTGGGTGGTATTCATCCAGTGAGAAGGCAACCGACGGCAGCGGAAACAATTTGACGACCAAGCCGGTGGCCGATGAGGCGGTGATGCTCCAGGTGCGCGAAGGCGCGGTGGACATGCTCGGAGACTTGTTCGATCGCTACCAGGTCCCGCTCTACAACTTCTACGCGAAAATGACGGGCGATCGGGTGGTGAGCGAAGACCTGGTGCAAGAAGTCTTTTTCCGCATATTGAAGTACCGCCATACGTACCGCCTGGGCACGCCCTTTCGTCCGTGGCTGTTCCAAATTGCGCGCAACGCGCGGATCGATCACTTCCGCAAGCAGCGCCCGGAGACGGAACTCGATCCGGAAATGGCCGCGCCGCCGCGCGTGGATTCCGCGCAGAAAAAGCAGGAGACATCGTTGCTGCACCGCGCGTTGATGCAGTTGCCCGCAGAAAAAAGAGAGCTCCTGATTCTCTGCCGCTTTCAGGAACTCAAGTACGAAGAAATCGCCCGCCTGCTGGGCTGCGAGGTCGGCACGGTGAAAACGAGGATTCATCGCGCCCTGCAGGAGCTGCGCGTGAACTTTCAGGAACTCGAGAGCGCGCATTCCAGGCCAGGAAATTCTGCGGGAGCCGGACGCATTCCTCCCGCGGGGAGCCAGTCATGAAGTGTGAACGAATTGCGGAACTCTTGCCGGATTACCTGCGTGGGAACTTGAACCACGAGCAGGACGACCAGATCGAGCAGCACCTCGAAGCTTGCGCGCAGTGCCGCGCGGACGTGGCCGTCTGGCAGGAGCTCGCGCATGTGCCGGTCGAGCAGCCCAGCCCGCAACTTCGCGCGCGTTTTGAGGCCATGCTCCACGCGTATCAGGAAGGACAGTCCGAAAAAGGGAACGTCGTCGCAGAGAGGCCGGCAGGATGGAATTGGTGGAGCGGAATGCACTGGCTGCGTCCCGCTGTTGGATTTGCGGTGGCGCTGGTGCTGTTCGTGGCCGGGTACTTTGCCGGCAGCGAGCGCAGGTCGGACGATTCTCGTGCGCAGGAAATTGCCGCTGTGCAATCCGAGCTGACCAACATGCGCCAGTTGCTGGTTCTCTCCATGCTGCAACAGCAATCCGCCAGCGAGCGCTTGCAGGGCATTACTTGGAGCGCACAGGTACAAGCGGATCCGCAGGTGCTCTCCGCGCTGTTGCGCGCGCTGCGCTACGACAGCAGCGTGGGCGTGCGCCTGGCCGCGCTCGATGCGCTGAGCCGTCACGGCAATCAGCCGCAGGTGCGCGCGGGCCTGGTGAAAACTCTGGACGCGCAGCAATCGCCTCTGGTGCAGGTGGCGCTGATTGATCTACTGGTGGACTGGCGCGACACGTCGGCCGTGCAAAAGCTGCAGATGGTGGAGCAAGACCCGAATCAGAATCCCGCCGTGCGCCAGCGCGCGCAGTTGGCGATTGAGAAGCTGAATCGAGGAAAGCTATGACGCAGAAAAACTCCGCATTCTTCTTCATTGGGATTCTGCTGCTGGTCCTCGTGTGTGCGCCGCCGCGGATGGCCGGCGCCGGCTCGACGCCAACTCTGGAGTCGTACGCTGCCTCGCCGGATGGCGCGTCGCATGACGGCAACCACGATGGGGACCTGCGCGAGCAGGAACAAGAAACCATCCGCAAGACTTTTTCCATGAGCGCGGCAGGCAAGAACAAGTCTCTGGAAGTGGACAACGTGTTCGGCTCCATCGAAGTGACCGGCGGGCCGTCGAATGAAGTCCAACTGGTCGTGAACAAAACCATCCGCGCGGAGTCAAAAGCGAAGCTGGAAAAAGCGCGCAAAGAGGTGACGCTGGATATCACGCAGGAAGGCGATGCGCTGGAGTTTTACGTGAACGGGCCGTTCCGCTGCCAGTGCCGCAATTGCGGGCGGTGGGAGTGCGGAGATTGTGTCCGCTGGAACGACG
>DASYRO010000130.1:0-7407 GCA_036004385.1 Candidatus Acidiferrales bacterium | reverse complement strand
CTGGACAACCGGGCCGGTGATCGGGGCGCTGAATTTCGACGGAACTAATGATCAGGTCAGCGTCGCCGACTCGACCGCCTTGCGCATTTCCGGCGACATCACCATCGCCTTCTGGACGAAGAAGAATGCCGAAGCGACGCTGATTTCCCGTCTGGTCGGCAAAGGAAACAGCTCGGTGCGCAACTACGGGATCTGGGAGGAAGCGGCCAGCAGCGGGCGTCTATTGTTCCAGCAACTGGATTCAGGTGCCAACGGCATCAACCTCTGGACCACGACCACCCTCGCGGTAGGCACTTGGTATCATGTCGCAGCCATCGTTCGGGGCACCAACGCCTATTTCTACATCAACGGCGCCTTGGACAATTCCGGGACGCGCAGCATCTCAGCCCCGACGACCACCGACCCGGTGACCTTTGGATACAGTGGCTGGAACGATCGTTACCCCGGCGTACTGGACGAGGTGCGGATCTACAATCGCGCGCTGACCGCCGCTGAAATTGCCGGCCTCGCATCGCTCGGCAACGGACGTCCCTAAAAGGTGTCGCCCATTAGGGCGGATGTCAACAGGGCAAGAAATTGCCGTTCCCAATTCTTTTCTTCATCGAGCTGACACTGCTGCCTGAAATTCGTTTCGCACGGCACTACTCGAACCTGTCATTTCGTCTGTTGATTCCGGATACGAATCGGCCATTGCTTGTGCCGAGGCGATCCGTTCAGTCACCCATCTGGTTCTAGCGCCGGATCGGGAAAACTCTTTTCTTTATCTACAAGCTTCCCCGTCTTTGTCTGGGTCTTTCTTGCGATCAACCTGAGCGCCCATCCCGCTTCGGCGGGACCAGAAAACGTTCAGTACCGGTCCGTGTTCATTCAGTTTCTAAGAGCTCTGGTTTCGCCGACGCCAGCTGCCCGGCGCCGGCGTCCAACCCGTTTTTGACTCACAGCACGGTCGAATCGCCAGCAAAACTTTTCTCTAAGCAGTTCCACTCTCGTTGCTAATTAACAGGAGTGCGGCCGCCTCCAATCAGTCCAACAGGGCTCAGAGCCAACCCCTTTCCCTGGCTGACGGCCGCGCTCCAAAATTCAGGTTCTCATTTCTTGCTCCCGGCTTGTCCAAACATCCGCTTGGAATCGTAATCGGTGCCTTCGGCCATCACATGCCAGGCCGCCTTGGCCAGTTTGCACGCCAGGGCTTTGGTCGCAATCAGGTTGTTGGTCTTGGCCGCCTTGCGCTCAAACCATCGGCGGCACTGCTCGTTGTAACGCCGCGCAAAATTGGCCCCTTCCACAAACGCCCAAGCCAAATACTTGTTGCCGCATTTGGAGTTGTTCTCTCCTTTCTTCTTGCGGTTGGACATCCGGTTGGCCGCCACCGTGCGGCAGTAACTGGCCAAGTGGCCGGGCTCGGCAAAGCGCTTGATCTCTCCCACTTCCATTGTGATGGTCATTCCTAAAATCGTTCCCACCCCCGGCAGCGTCGTCAGCTTGGAGTAAAAGGGCAGCTCCCGCGCACAGTCCAGCACCGCCTCCTCAATTTTCTCGATGCTCTCGGTCAGTTGTTCGATGTGTTTGATTTGCATCCCGGCGATGAGCTGGTTGGCCGGATGATCGTAGAGAGCCTGGGCCTCTTTAATCGCCAGTTCCTTCAGCTCGCCCAGCGACATCTCCTGGCCGGTGGTCCGCGTGTAGAGACTCTTGAAGCTGAGCATCAGCGCCGTGCGCTGATGCACCAAACTCATCCGCCGCCGCAACAGGTCGCGCACCGGACGCAACTGTTCATCGTAGATATGGCCGGTGGGCAGAATCTTCAGACGCAGCAGTTCGGCCAAAAAGAACGCATCGTTTGTATCATCGGCATGCTTGATGCCGCTGTACTGTTCCATGCCCGCGGGGTTGGCCAGCACCACCGGATACCCCAACCGCTGCAGCCCGTCCACCAGCCAGTACCAGTTGTAGGTGGACTCGACGGCCACCTGCTCCAGTCGCTTCTTGAACGGTGACAGAAAGTCCACCACTTCCTTGAGCTTGCACGACAGCTTCTGGCTCGCCACCCGTTTGCCGTCCATGTCCATGATGCCGATCACCAGGTTATTGCTATGGAGGTCAATTCCTGCCATTACTTTCTTCATCGGTCGCCTTTCAGTTGAGTGTTGTTGTTCATTTGATTCCGCTCACGAACGACAACTCTTTTACCGCGAGGCGACCGCCTCGCTCAACAACCGAGCCCTTAATGTCTATCAGTCCAAACTTTTGACACAATGGGTCGGGGCTGACTAATGGTGTATTTTCTCAGCAAAGCTGAAGGGCTCGAGCTCGCGACGCTTACCGGTCTGGAATTTGTGGAGAAGGTCAAACCGCTGATTCTGTCCCGGCGAGAGACCGAAATTGTGCCGACCGCTGAGCGGTGATCACTTACGGCCAAGAAACGGACCTGAAAAACGCCTGCAAGGCCATAAAATGAGATGGTTTTCTGCGTATCCATTTGCAGCGGCTTCTCAAACAGGCCCTCAGCGCTGAAGCAATGCCTCCGGTGACGCGCTCCAGCGGTTCGCGGCCGGATCGTAGATCATCAACTCGCCATGCGGCAGCGCGGGGTTGCGGGAGGTCCAGCCACCCACGACGTGCAGCTTGCCATTCAGGAACTGCGCGGCGCTCCCGGCATAGCGGCCCGCCGGCATCGGCGCGAGCACGCTCCAGGAGTTCGACACAGGATTGTAGGCGAAGAGACTGTTTTCGTGGCCGCCCGGAGAGTTCCCGCCGGCGACATACAAACGGCCATTGAAAGCGGCGATGAAAATATTCTCGCGACTTTCAGGCAGCGGCGCCTTCGTGACCCACCCGGATCCGGGAGTGAACGCTTCGACGGTGGCCAGGAAATCGTTCCCATGAAAGCCACCCACGGCGTAAAGTGTGCCCTCCATCACCGCCACGCCCAGCGCGGCCCGCGCTGTGGGCATTGGCGCTTCGGAGGTCCATGCATCGGCCGCTGGATCATACGATTCAACTACCGCCACCGGGAGCGACGCCTCATTCGCAATTCCGCCTAGCACGTAAAGTTTTCCGTTCAGGACTGCTCCACCCATGTGAGTGCGGGCCGTGGGCGACGAAGCCTTCGTCGTCCAGAGATTGAATGCGGGATCATACACATCAAGCTGGTTGTTGTTTTCCCATCCACCGACAACATAAAACTTTCCCGCAATCGCACCCGCAGCCGGCGTTTGATGCACACTGGGTGAGAGAGCCAGCGACCGCCAGGAATTCTGGACCGGATCGTACACGTGCAGAAATCTCCTTCCGCGGCTGCTGTTACCATCCTCCGACGTCGTCACGTAAAGCTTGCCAGCGATGACCCCGCTCGCGCCGTCGCCGCTGCGCATCGGCAGGTCAGCGGGGCAATCGGTCACCTGCGCGCGGACGTGCTGGATCTCGGGCGATTGTGGTGCGAACGCCACCGCCAAACGGCTGAACCAATCGGCCTCGTTCCAGTGACGCGGAACCTGGCTCGCCGGCTCGGCCAATAATTTCCGCGCCAGAGCGGCGAGCGCCGGCGCATTGGTGGGGGACCACCGCACCGCTTGCTCCAGGCCGGCGAGTTCATTCTCCGCGTACCGCACGCGCACATCGTCCACTACGCTGCGGTTCCACGAATCCTGCGCACCTGATTCACCGCGTTCAGATAGAAACCAGCGGATCAGTTGCGCGCCGCTGTTCGTGCCCCACCCTCGTGCCGGTTGTTTCTTCAACGTGAGCCACTCGCCGGCGGGCACGGCTTCGAGTTTCCCTTTTGCGTTAAGCCGATGGCCGGCGAGGTTTTCGGCCAGGTCCGCCAAACCAGGCGGAGTCGGCCAAGGCGCCTGTGGCAACTCCCAAACACGAACCACACTCCGGAGATTGTCCAGCCGGCAGACCGTCAACAGGCGCGCCGCATCCGGGCTGAACTCGGAGTGGCTCACAGGCGACTCGTGGATGAAGGCGCCGCTCAAAGGCTGGCCGGTGCGCGCATCAAAGACGCGGACTGACTTCTCGGCAACCACCAGTGAGAACAGCCGAGAACCCGGCGAGCCGGTGGAAGTATTGGTAGCCGCGACTTCGGACAAGCGCCGGCCGGAACTGACGTCCCACTGCTGAGGCCCGCCGTTCGTGCCAGTGGTGATCAGGGCGCGTCCATCCAGACTGAAGTGGGCCGTCTGTGCCGGTACGACCAGACGCAGCGGTTCACCTGGTGGACGGCCCGGATGCGCTTCAAGAACGCGCGCTTCGTTCGGCCTTGAGGCGACGGCCACCCGCACGGCCCCTTGCGCAAATTGCGCCGCCAGCACGCGATCGTGAAACCGCAGATCGCCGCCAAGCAATTCACCACTGCGCGAGTTCCACATTCGCACCGTGTCATCGTCAGCCACGGTGAGCACGCGCAAGCCTTCCGGGCTGAATTCCATGGAGCGCACTCGCGCGCTGTGGCGCAGCACTCCGGCGAGCGGGAGTTCGTTCCAGGCATTCCACAGCCAAACATTTACACCCTCGCCCAGCGCCCCCTCGTCCATGCTGGCGAGATGCTGACCGTCCGGGCTGAACGCCGCGAACCGGACCGGACCCAAGTGCAGCATCGGTTGAGTCAGCGGTGCTCCCGACCTGGCGTCCCACACACGCGTGGTGCCATCGTCGCAAGCCGTGACCACGGTCTCTCCGTCAGGACTGAACTGTGCTGACCGAACGAAGGATTGGTGTGTGATGCGGTTGGTCGGCGACTTTCCGGTAATCAAGTCCCAGACGCACGCCGAGTAATCATAGGCGGCCGTGACCAACCGCTGCCCATCCGGGCTGAAATCGGCGTCGAACACCCAATACTGTTGACGAAGCCGTTCGGTGATGGGCCGACTGTTGTCCAGGTTCCACACCTGCGTGCCGCCATCCATTGGCGCCGCGTCCACAATCACGATGCGCCGCCCGTCGCCGCTGAAGCGCGCGTTGCGAACGGGGCCGCTGGGATGCACTGCGAGCAGGGATCGAGCGCCGTTCACGGCCCAGACATGAACTGAATTGGTGGTGAGGATCATCAGGCGTTCGCCGTCCGCGCTGAACCGGGCGCTGAGAAGATTCGTTTCGTGGCGCAGTGGCGGCGTCAATGGTTGTCCCGTTTCCGCGTCCCACACCCGCGCGATATTCGAGGCAAGCGTAACGACATGCCGCCCGTCGGCACTGAATGTGGCGGCGTCCACTGCGGCGTCGTGGAGCAGCGCTTCGCCGAGCGGCACGGTAAGATTTCGTTGCGCCAGCGCGAACATCAACCGCGCGGCGGCCAGACGGTTGGTCGGCTGCGAGCGCAGTAATTGGCCGAGGCCCGCCAATGCCCGGGCGGATTGGTCGGCGTCGAACCATGCCTCGACGCGTTGGAGTTCGATCACGTCCAGGCGCTCTTCGGCCAGTTGCCGCTGAACCCGCTCGGCATTGCGCGCCAGCGCCGCCCGGGTATAAATGAACGCTCCTGCCAGCACGAGCAGTCCGACCATGACGGTCAGACCGGTTACGGCAGGGTGCCGCCGGCACCTGCTGGCCAACCGTTCCATTGCGCTGGCGGGCCGCGCGTGAATCGGTTCGCTGCGCAGGAAACGACCGAGATCGTCGGCCAGTTCGTGCGCCGTGGCGTAGCGGCAGCGTGGTTCCTTGGCAAGGCACTTGAGGCAGATGGTTTCCAGATCGCGCGGCGTGCTGGCGTTGAGCAAGCGCGGCAGCGCGGGCTCCAGTTCCATCATCTGCCGCAGGGTTTTCTCCAGCGTCCCGGCCGCAAATGGCGGTCGCCCGGTGAGCAGGTGATAAAGAATCGCACCGAGCGAATAGACATCGCTCGCCGCGCCCATGGCTTCGCGGCGGCCGGCCACTTGTTCCGGCGGCATGAAGCCGGGCGTGCCGAGCACCTGGCCGGACGCGGTGAGTTCCGAGTCGCCATCCAGGCGCCTCGCCAGACCGAAGTCCGTGACGTGTGGTTCGTCGCGCTCGTCCACGAGCACGTTTGACGGCTTGAGATCGCGGTGCAGCGTGCCTTGCTCGTGGGCGTAATGCACGGCCTCGGCAATCGTGCGCACGTATCCGGCGGCGCGGCTTGGCGGCAAGGGCTGCTCGCGGGTGAGTGCAGAAAGGTCTTTGCCCTCGATATACTCCATCGAGAAATAGTGCCGGCCCTGGTGCGCGTCGATCTCGTAGATGGCAACGATGTTCGGATGCCGGAGGTTCGCCGCAGCCTCCGCTTCGGCGCGGAATCGTTGCACGTCCGCTTCACTGGCGAGCGCGCCGCTCAGAATCATTTTCAGCGCGACGATGCGATTGAGGCTGATCTGCCGCGCCGCATACACGACGCCCATCCCGCCACGCGCGATTTCTTCGATCAGTTCGTAATCGCCGAAATAGCGGATGCGATGCGGGCCGGCTGCGTTGTCCTCGCTCGGCGGTTGGGTCGTCGGAGCGGGAGAAAATGCCGCGGCGGCCACGCACTTTGGGCACAGTCCTCCCAGGGCCGCGCTCGCGCGCCGCGCGCCGCACTTCGTGCAAATCCCTGCGGTCACATTTTTGTCCTCACCTGAAAGAACAGGATGGCGGACGAACTCTTACATGGCTTCAGCGGCTCAGGATGGTCCGCAAGTCGCGCAACTCCTCTTCGGCTTGCTCGGGGGTGCCGACCGTGTCCGCGATCTCACGCCGCAGGATTTCGCGATAACGCTGCCGCAAGCGATGCACCGCCACCGCGACGGCGCCCGGGCTCATGTTCAGTTCATGCGCGGCCACGTTGTAATCGCCGTGGCTCACGTCGCCTTCGAGAAAAGTTTTCAGGCATTCAAACCGCGCAAGTTTTCCGGCGGCCTCGAACTCGCCGCGCGCGCGCGCGAAGGCGCGTTCCAACAGCGTCAAGGCCCAGCGGCGATCAAAAATATCTTCGGCCGTTTCCGTCACGACGGGTTCGGCGCGCAGCCATTCTTCGGCGTCAGTCGCATCCAGGGGAACGAACCCGAGGCCGCCGCCTCGTTTCCGCGCGCTGGACCGCCGATGTTCGTTGACGAGAAAAATGTTGAGCGACGCGAGCAGGAAGGAGCGGAACTTGCCTTTTTCGCGACAGACATCGGCGAGAAAGTCTTGCGTCAGCAGATGAGCGATGAAGGCCTGCGTCAAATCCTGCGCGTCATGCAGGTCGTGGCCGCGGCGCCGGATGTAGGTGTAGAGCGGCGGCCAATACGTGCGGCAAAGCGCTTCGAGCGCGGCGGCGGCTTGGGGCGAACTTCCGCGCGCGGAGTGGACGACGCTCCAGTGCGTAGTGGTGAACCACCGATGTTGATCATCGGGGTCCGGCGGACGCTGCGGGTCTGACGACATGTCACGGTGGTGTAAATGAGTGCGAGCGTAGTGATTGCCCGGGAGGATTCA
>DASYRO010000129.1:0-1575 GCA_036004385.1 Candidatus Acidiferrales bacterium | reverse complement strand
ATTTTGGTTTGCCGGCCTGAAGGCCGCCGCTACGACGTTGTGCTCTCCTCAAAAAACGCCCTGCGACTATAGCAATTTTCTCCGCATCGAAAAAGCCGCACCTCTCGCCGCGTGCGGAATTGTTCACTCGCCGCGGCGGGTACGCCAAATTGATTTATTGACGCAGGTCTCGCGTCGTTCCACAATATGATCAGAGTGGTAAATAGTATGAAGAATAGAAACAAAACCTTGAAGCCCGCTGCGGACGAGTCCACCGAAGAAATCGTGCAGATGATTGCGCGCAGCATCGCCTCGCTGCCCGCCAGGGAGCAACGTGCCGCCATGGACGCGTTCGACCGGACCGCCGACGCCATCTCCAGGCGCGGCAAAAAAGCTCCCAAGCCGCGAAAGTCTCCCGCCCCGCGTTCGCGCCGCGCACGTTCCTAGTGTCGCCCCGGAATTTTGTCATCCAGGGCGCAGCGAAGGACCATTTTTTGCCTCCTGTGAGTGAATTCCTGTTGCCCGCGCCGCGCCAATGCCGCAAACTGGCGGGCTCGCGTTTTTTCGTTGGCATCCATGGCGGACATCGTTCTTTTGCTGCTGCTCGGGCTCGGCGTGGGCCTTGCCGTCGGGCTGATGGGTGTCGGCGGAGGCATCGTGCTGGTGCCGGCGCTGGTTTATCTCTTGAAAATGGACCAACACGTCGCGCAGGGTACTTCGCTGCTGTTGCAACTCCCGCCCATCGGTATCGGCGGATTGTATTTTTACTGGAAGCAGCGTCACGTGGACTTGCGCGCGGGTTTGGTCTGCGCGCTGGGATTTCTCTGCGGCGGATATTTCGGCAGCGACCTTGCGCTCAACATTCCTTCGCGCGACCTACATGCCATGTTCGGGATTTTTCTGATGTTCGCCGCGGTGATGCTCTGGCGGCAAACCCGCGCGCCGAAGCCCGCGTCCACTTCCCCGGCGGATACGATCGAAGAACTGCCACATGAATTCGCGAAGAAAAACGGCCTGCGCCTGGTGGAAATTTTTCTCGTGGCCAGCGCCGTCGGTGTGATGGGTGGGATGTTCGGCGTCGGCGGCGGCGTGATGCTTGTGCCGCTGCTGGTGCTGCTGTTTCATTTCGACCAGCACACCGCGCAGGGCACCAGCCTGGTGGCGCTCGTGCCGCCCACCGGCCTGCTGGCGTTTCTGAATTACTGGCACGCCGGCGACGTGCGCTTCCATGTCGGCTTCCTGCTGATGCCCGGCGTGTTTTTGGGCGCGCTGGCCGGCAGCAAGCTCGCGCTCCGGCTTTCCCCGCGACGCATGCGCCGCGTCTTCGCCGTGCTGCTATTCCTGCTCGGTGCGTGGCAGGTGATCAGTTCTTGGGGGCGCTGACTCTGGCCCTCGCCGTGCTCCTTCCATCTTTCGAAAATTCCAGGCTGCGCCAATGCGGTTGGGGAATAGGAAGAAATCGCGAGGGCGGAGTCGCGCGGCGCGCCAAATTGGCACGGTGTCGCCGCCCGTTCCCGGTTTGAAACGCAACTGCCTCTGCGAGGTGATTCATTTCTGGCCGTGAAGACAATTTCCGTGACGACGCCGGTCGCAACC
>DASYRO010000128.1:0-3103 GCA_036004385.1 Candidatus Acidiferrales bacterium | reverse complement strand
TTCAGCGCGTGCACCAGCTCTTTGAACACGCGCCCGCGGTGCTCGTAATTCTGAAACTGGTCGAAGCTGGCGCAGGCTGGCGCAAGAAGAACGGTGTCCCCGGGCTGCGCGCGTTCATGGGCCATGTGCACTGCGCGTTCGAGTGTGTCGGCGGCTTCGACGGGCACCGCACCGTCAATTTGCGCCGAAATTTTTTCCGCGGCCTTGCCGATGGTGAGCGCCAGCCGCGCCCGGCGGTGCAGCGGTTCGCGCAGCACCGTGAAGTCGCCGCCCTTGTCCTTGCCGCCGAGGATGATCAGCAGGTTGCCGTCGAACGCGTCAATCGCTTTCAGCGTGGCGTCCACGTTGGTGGCTTTGGAATCGTTGAAGTACTCCACGCCATCGATTTCCGCGACGAATTCCAGCCGGTGTTCGACGCCCGCGAACGTGTGTACACTTTCGGCGATCGCCGCGGGCGATGCGCCGGCCAAGTGCGCGGCCATGGCCGCGGCCAGAACGTTTTCGACATTGTGCGCGCCGCGCAAGCCGATATCGCCGCGGCGAAGCAGCACGGTTTCTTCGCCGTTCTGCCGGAAAACAATTTCGGCGTCGCGGAGAAACGCGCCGTTCATCACGCGTCGTTCGCGGCTGAACCAGTAGAGCCGCGGTCCCGTGGGCGCGTAACGCGGCGTTTCCGGATCGTCGGCGTTGAGCACGGCGGCGTCCTCTTCGGTTTGGTTCTCGAAAATCCGCGCTTTGGCCTGGCCGTAGAGCTGAAAAGATGGATGGCGATCGAGATGGTCCGGCGTGAGGTTCAGCCACACGGCGATATCTGGACGCATCGCGTCAATCGTTTCCAGCTGGAAACTGGACATTTCCGCCACGGTCACAGTGGCGTCGCTGGAAGATTCCACCAGCGAAATCAGCGGCGTGCCGATATTGCCGCCGACCAGCGTGGGCATCCCCGCGTGGTAGAGGATGTGACCGGTGAGCGCCGTGGTCGTGGTCTTGCCGTTGGCGCCGGTAATCCCGATCAGCCGCCCGCGGAGAAATCGCCAGGCCAACTCGATTTCGCTCCATACGGGAATGCCCGCGGCGCGCGCCGCGACGAAGGCAGCCATTTCCGCCGGCACGCCCGGGCTCTGGATGATGAGGTCCTGCGCCAGAAAGGTTTCGTCGCGATGCCCGCCGAGCTCGAGAGCGACGCCCGCTGCGCGCAGTTCATCGAGCGCTGCGCGTTGCGTGACGCCGGCGGCAACCAGCTCCGCTTCGGTCTGCGCGTCATTGGCGATTACGCGCGCGCCTCGCGCCGCGCAGAAGAGCGCCGAAGCTACGCCCGTCCGCGCCAGCCCCACGACCAGCACGCGTTTCCCATCGAGTTTGATTCCCGGCTTCACATTTCTACCTTAATTTCAAAGTCGTCAGCGCAAACAGCGCGAACACCAGCGCCACAATCCAGAACCGCACAATAATTTTCGATTCGCTCCAGCCGATCAGCTCGAAATGGTGATGAATGGGCGCCATCTTGAAGATGCGCTTGCCGGTCAGTTGGAACGAGGCCACCTGCAGAATGACGGAAATGGCTTCGACCACGAAGATGCCGCCGACAAAAATCAGCAAAATTTCCTGCTTGATCAGCACCGCGACGGTGCCCAGCGCGCCGCCCAGCGCCAGCGAGCCCACGTCGCCCATGAACATTTCCGCGGGATGCGCGTTGTACCAGAGAAATCCGATCGCGGCGCCGACCAGCGAACCGCAGAAAATGGTCAGCTCGCCGACCTCGGCGACGTGCTGGATATCGAGATAATCCGCGAAGCGCGCGTGGCTGGTGACATACGTCAGAATCGTAAACGCGCCTCCGGCAATCACCACGCAGCCGATGGCCAGTCCGTCCAGCCCGTCCGTCAGGTTCACCGCGTTCGACGAGCCCACAATCACCAGCACCAAAAATGCGAGGAAGGGGAAAATGGCGATGGGCACAAGGTAGGGATTCGCAAGCAGCGACTGGACGACCAGGTCCGGGCGCACGTGCTTGAAGAACGGCATGATGAGTTCGGAGGAATAGAGTCCGCGGGCGCGCATCAACAGCAGCGCGATGCCGATGGCGAATGCCGTCAGGATTTGCAGCAGCAACTTGGTGCGGCCGGTGATCCCCAGGTTTCGCTTGCGCACGACTTTGTTGTAGTCGTCGAAAAAACCAATGGCGGCGAAAATGCTTGTGGCCAGTACTCCGATCCACACGTACACGTTGGTCAGGTTTGCCCACAGCAGCGTGGGTACGACGATGGCGATGACAATGAGGATGCCGCCCATAGTCGGCGTGCCGGCCTTGGCCTGATGGCGCTGCGGGCCTTCTTCGCGGATGTACTGCCCGATTTGCATGGCGCGCAGCTTGTTCGTCATCCACGGGCCCAGCACAAGACACAGAAACATCGCCGTAAGGCTGGCCAGCGCCGTGCGCACGGTGATGTAGCGGAATACGTTCAGCGGGCTGAAGTACGGCTGCAAGACGTGATAGAGGAGGTAGTAGAGCATCTCAGCTCCTCCTCGAGACTTCTTGCTGGTCCGACTTCGCCGGCGAGTATTTCTCCGTCAGGGCCTCGACGATGCGCTCCATCCGCACGCCGCGCGAACCCTTCACCAGAATGATGTCGCCCGGCTCGATGAAATCGCGCAGAAACGCCGCAGCCTCATCCGAGTTGGCGAAAAACTTCGTGCGCGCGGGCGGCTGGCCGGCTTCCTGCGCGCCGCGCACGAATTCCTCAGCCAGACCCTGCACGCCGAAAATCCAGTCCATGCCGGCGGACGCGGCCTGCTGGCCCGCGCGATGATGCAACCGCGGAGAATCCGCGCCCAGCTCGAGCATCTCTCCTGCGGCGAGAATCCGCCGGCGGTAGCCGCTCGTGCTCGCCAGCACGTCCACCATCGAGGCCAGCGCCGCGGGATTCGAGTTATAGCAGTCGTTGATCACGGTAAATCCGGCCTGAAATTTGAGCACTTCGCCGCGCATGGCTGCCGGCGCCAGCGCCGGAAACACGCGGCGGGCTTCTTCCACGCCGACGCCCCACATGCTCGCCGCTGCCAGCGCAGCGAGCGCGTTCATCACGTTGTGCCGCCCTGCCAG
>DASYRO010000127.1:0-4522 GCA_036004385.1 Candidatus Acidiferrales bacterium | reverse complement strand
GGAAGAGCAGCGCGGCGCGACGCGTGGCGGAGATGCTGGGCTACACGTGTCTCGATAGCGGAGCGATGTACCGGGCGCTGGCGCTGAAGGCCATCCGGCACGGGATTGCGCTGGGCGCGGAGAGCAAGCTGGAAGCGCTGGCGGCACACACACGGATTGATTTGCTCGCCGGAAAAGACGGGCAGCGCGTGCTGTTGGACGGAGCCGATGTGACCTCCGAGGTCCGCTCGCCGGAAGTGGCGCAATCCGCGTCCAAGATCGCGGTGATCGCCGGCGTACGCAAGCATCTGGTCGCCGAACAGCGGCGCGCGGGTGCCGGCGGCGGCGTGGTGATGGAAGGGCGCGACATCGGCACGGCGGTGTTTCCCGACGCGGATTTGAAAATTTATTTGGACGCGTCAGTGGAAGTTCGCGCCGGGCGCAGACGCCAGGAGTACGTCACCAAAGGCGAGAAGTTCAGCCAGGCGCACATGGAAGCGGAAGTCCGCGAACGCGATAAGCGCGACAAAGAGCGCGAAGCCTCGCCGCTGGTGCGCGCTGAGGACGCCGTGCTCGTGGACAACACGGCAATGGACGTGGAAGAGACAGCGCGGCTAATCGTCATGCTGGCGAAAGAGCGCGGCGCGAAAGTGCCCAGCAATTTCTGAACATCGAAGAGAAACTCTTCGGGTGACGAACACCGTCGGCCCGCAGAATGAAAAGGCCAGGATTCAATTGAAGCTATCTCATGAACTAAATGCGTGGAACGAAAGAACGGCGGAAACAGCACGACCTCAGGGGCTAAAGCCCCGCCATTTATGCACGTTTTACGGCACGGCTGAAGCCGTGCCCTGCCGTCTCTGTCCCAAAGAACCATTTAACGGATGAGTTGGTTCAGTTGACATCCCTTCCGCTTTTGTCAGGAAACCATTTACGCTCCACGCCGGACGGAAAACGCGCCTTCGGCAGAGAGGCGCGCGCTTCGCGCGGCCGCTCTCGACCTAGGGCTCACGCCCTGGGCTACAATCCATCGCCCCCTTCGGGGCTCGAAGAGAAGGATATCAACAGAGCCAGATGAGTTCTTCTCTAGTTTCACTTCACCAGATTATTCTGCGTGGCGAAAAGCGCCAGCTCCAGCCGCGTGGACACGCCGAGCTTGTCGAAGATGCTGGTCAAGTGGTGCTTGACGGTCTGCTCGCTGAGCGAAAACCGCTGGGCGATTTCCTTGTTGGTGCAGCCGGCGACGATGGCGGAGACGACGTCCAACTCGCGCGGCGTGAGGCCATAGCTTTTCTGCTTGCCCGCGCCGGCCTTGGGCATGTGGTCCTGCAAATACTGGAAGAGATTGGTGACGCGTTCGTTGCCAACCCAGTAGTATCCGCTCATTACCGCACGAATGCTTTTCAGGACATATTCGGTGGCCGAATCCTTCAGGACGATTCCACGCGCGCCGAGTTGCAGCGCTTCCACGATTTGAGCTTTTTCGATGGCCACGGTCAGCAGAATGGTGTGCACGGGAAGCTCAGCGGTGGAAAGTTCGCGCAGGGCGTCCATGCCGGGCATGCGGGGCATGGTGAGGTCGAGCAGCAGAATGTCCGGCTTCGATTGCGCCGCGAGCTGCACGGCCTCCGCACCGTCGCCGGCTTCGGCGATGACGCGCAGGTCCGACTCGGCTTCCAGCAGCGTCTTCAAGCCGTGGCGGAAGATGGGATGATCGTCGGCAATCACGATGCGAACCGTCTTGGTAGATTCAGGCATGGCTCCTCTGCGGAATGGAAATTTCCAGGCGAGCGCCTTCTCCGGGACGCGAATCCACGGCCAGCTCGCCGCCCAGTGCGCGAACGCGTTCCTTAATGACCACGGGGCCTTTGCGCGCTGAATCCAGCTCGGCGAGCGAAAGGCGGCCGGTAAAATCGAAGCCGCGGCCGTCGTCGTCAATGGTCAGCTCCCAGAACGAATCGCGCGCGAAGAGCCGCACCAGCACATTGTGCGCGGCGCTGTGCTTGCGGATGTTCACCAGCGCTTCCTGAACGATCCGCGACATCTCCCGTGCGGCGCGCGCCGACAAGTTGATTTCCTCGTGCTGGCAGACGAAACTGGAGGCGATGCCCGTCTCGCGACGGAATTTTTCCACCATGTCCGAGAGGTGCTCGGGGAGTTCGCGCGGGCCGGTCTTGACCGGCTTTATCTGCTCCATGAGGTCGCGCAGATTCAGCACTTCCTGGTGGAGGAGATTCTGCATGGCGGAAAGTTTTTCGCCGAGCTGAGCGGAATTAGGCGAGTGCGGGCGGCGCAGCACGTCGAGTTGCATTTCCAGGCCCACCAGCGATTGAATTGCGCCGTCGTGCAATTCGCGGGCCACGCGCGCGCGTTCCACGGCGCCCACGCGAGAGCGCAAGCGGCGTACCAGATAGACGCTATGCAGCGCAGGGCCCACTTCGCGCAACAGCTTCTGCAAAAAACGCAGCTCGGTTTCCGGGTTCGGCCCAGATTCCGGATCGAAGACAATCAGGCGGCCGCCCCAATCGCTGGCAAATTCCAGGGCCATGATGGCCACCGAGCGAAACGCGCGCTCGGCGAGAAATGCTTCCGGAAAATTCAGCGGCTCACCGGCGGTGCGGCGTCCTTCCGCGTCCACCGCGATGCAGCGGAAGGCGCGCGAGGATTTCCGGCGGAAGGCGAAAAGCGCCTGCGTCGGCAGCGGAAAGAAGTACTCCGATGCCGCGCGGGGGTCCGGTTCGGAGAGGTGCAAGGATACGAGTTCGCTTCGCGGCGGGCGGTGCGCCTCCCAGACATATACGCGCCCGGTGGTGCCTTCCTGCAGCACGGCCAGCGCTTTTTCTGCGTTTAGAATGCGGAGGACTTCTCCAATCACCGAAGCGATGGCTGAGCGCAAGCCGCGTTCCGCCTGAATCTGGCCGAGGAGCCTGGCGATCAAGCCGGTTTCGGCCTCGTGCATTTTTTCCTGCTCGGAGAGATAGCCGAGCAGCAATCCCATCAGCAGCAGGAAGGTGCTGCGCAAAATGAAGCGATTCAGCTCGAACGCGCCTTCTACGCCGTAACGCCCCCACAAGGGCGCGGTCAGCAGGAGGCCCGCTTGCAACATCAATACGGTCACAATCGTAGCAGCCGTGGCCAGTGTTTCGCGAAAGCCCCATTGAAAGCTGGCGACCAACAGCAGGAACAGCAAAAAGACGTAGAGCGGGCTGCTGGGTCCCTGCGAAAACGTGGTGATGATGCTGAACCATACGAGGTCCACGACCTGCAAGAATGCCCATGCCGGCTGAGAGCTTTTGGAGTAGAACCAGGAGAAAAGATGGACCACCAGGCTGTGCAGGGCGTAAACGACCAGCAGGCCGTAAATCAGTTCCTCGTAGCGCGCCGGTTCTGTGGGATCCAGGTAGATGGCGATGAGCGCGACAACGGCGAAGAAGAGACGCGCTCCGGAAATTACGCGCTCCATTCGCCGCGAATCCTCCGCGGGCATGCCTGCGCGCAGCCGGTTCAGAAACCTCCGGCCTTCGGTCAACGATCGCAGTGATGGGGGCATGCTCTGGTCCGGCGCCTCCGGCGGGCCCGCTCCGTACGGAGTGTAGCAAGCGAGCGACAGTCAAGAATAGAACGTATGTGCCATACAAGAAACTGGTACCTTCTCCGCGCTCGGCATAAAAGATTTTTTGCGGGATAACCGCCGGGCACTCAATCAGTTTGCGAAAAATATGCGATATTTGGCGGGCAAACGCGCGTTATTCCCTTGACAGAATTCGCGGCATCCTTTAGCTTGAATGCACCTGCGGATTCTGTGCTAACGCATGGAGACCGCAGATTTTTTTGAAAGGACAAGACAGCGTGAGACACGACGTCAACATGAACGCAACGTCACTCGCCGATGCGGCGGGGCTCAGGCTGGGCTTTGTCCGGCCAGCCTGAGTAAACTCGGCGATTTTTCGCTGAACCCTCCCAACGGCAATTCTTCGCATTTGTAGGCGCTGGATCGCGCTGATTGTGACCCAGCACAACATGTGTGCATCTGCGAATAAATCTGCCGGGCCGCGGCCAAAACCGCCGCGAACCCGGCGCCAGCGTAACGCCGCCTTCCAGGCGGTGCTCGTGGATCGCCGAACTTCCAGCCGCGTCTCTGAAGATAAAACAACCGGCTGGAAGCCGGCGTTACCTCAACCTACATATCGCGCAGGACCGGGTTGCTACTCAAGCTGAATCCGTCCTCTGGAAAATGGCGGGAGGAGAACCCGCTGACCCGGTTCGCGCGTCGCTGCACGGGTGGAGATTGTGAAGGAATCTCCACACAGTTCATTGCGCAGTGCCCGGATTCGGGGTGTCTCGCAAAGGCCCCATATTCACAAGAAGCGAACGATTCGCAGGAGAGATTCTTCGTGCTGGCTAGTGACGCCGGGACTCAGATAAACAATGCAGCACTCTAGCTTGGCGCGGACATGGAGTTGAGGAATTCGGCGTTGGACTTGGTTTTGGTCAGGCGGCCGAGAAGCAATTCCATGGCTTCCACTGTGGAGAGCGGGCTGAG
>DASYRO010000126.1:0-4383 GCA_036004385.1 Candidatus Acidiferrales bacterium | reverse complement strand
AGGGCGGCGCGCAGGTCGGCCAGGTCGGGAAGCCGCGCCGCGGCCGCGCCCTTCTCCAGGTCGGCCAGGTAGGTCTTCACGTCGGCCGGGTAGGGGGACTCCTCGAACGGCAGGAGGTCGGCGTTGGCGGTGCGGTAGGCCAGGAGGCCCCAGACGCGCACCATCGCCGTGTGGTAGAGGAACCCGGGATCGCCGAAGCGGCTCATCCAGAAATGGTCATCGTACATCGAATGATAGACGCCGTATGGCCCGTCGAATCCCAGCAGCACGCTGCTGAGTCCGACGTGGTTGAGAAAAACGGTGTGGTCCGAGCCGCTGCCGATTTTCGTATTGACCAGTTCGGCGTCGATGACTGCCGGTTTCTTTTTTTCCTTGCGCGAGGTTTCGCGCCACGCTTCGTATAGCGTCTTGCCGGATGGAACCTTCAGCGTCTTGCCGATGTCCACCAGCAGCGGCGCAAGCGAAGGCACGGCCGACGGATCGAAGTTCGGGCCGGACGTCGAGGAATCCACGTTGATATAAACCACGCCCTTCTTGCGCAACTCGTCTTTGAAGTTTTCGCCCCACTCCGTCGAGCCGGTCAGACCGTATTCTTCGCCGTCCCAACTGCACATAATGATGGTGCGCTTTGGCCGAATGCCCTTTTTGAGCATATCGCCCAGCGCGCGCGTCAGCTCGAGCTGCGACGCCGTGCCGCTCGAAGGGTCCACGCCGCCGAACACCCACGCGTCGCGATGATTGCCCAACACAATCCACTCGTCAGGGAGTTCGCTGCCGCGGATGCGTCCTTCGACGACGTAGTTGGGCACGACGCTGGTATCCATATCGACTTTCAAGTGCACGCGCACAGCCGCGCCGCCGAGGCGATATTTAATCGGCAGTCCGCCCTGCCACGCCTGCGGCGCGAGCGGACCATCCATGTTGGCAAGGAGAGGCTTGGCGTCGCGCCACGAAAGCGGCACGGCGATAATCTTCGGCACGGACTGCGCTTCGGCAATGGGGATGCGCTTCGCATCGGGCAGCGAAGCCCAGCCGGGCGTCAGCGGATCACCGGGCACGATGAAGTCGTAGGTGATCGCACCGCGCTGGATGTGACTTTCCGGGCCCCACGGGCCATTGGGAAACACTTTTCCGCGCTTGTAGCCGTCTTCCGCGGGGTCGGAATAAATGAGCAGGGCCGCGGCGCCTTCGCGCTGCGCGGTGAGCGCTTTGAACCCGCGATAGCTGTAGGGATTCGAATAGCGCACCAGGGCGATTTTTCCCTTCACGTCAATTCCGTTTTTGCGCAACAGTTCGTAGTCCTGCGGATTGCCGCTGTTGGCGTACACCACCGGCGCGGTGATTTCTCCGGACGCGGAAAATCCCAGATAGGCGCCGCTGACGTGGGGATTCTTGGTGTCGGGATCCACATCGTAAGCGTCTTCGCGCAGCCCGGCTTTGTAAGCGACCGGCGCAACCATTTCCAGGGTCACTTCGCGCGGCGAAGATTGCAGCACGTCGTAGCGGTGAATGACGACGTCTTCCCAGCCCTGCTGCTTCCACAATTCCGCGATGTGCCGCGCAAGAAAATTATTGCGCTCGGAGCCGGCCGGATGCGGCTCAGCGGTGAGGAATTTGTGATGACGCTCGGCTTCCGCGGGGGACGGTATGGCAGCGAAGATCTGTTCCAGCTTGCGCTCCTCGGCGGCGCTGCCCGGCGTGTAGCCGGTCATGGTAGTCGCCGCGCTTGCGCTTGGCATCGCGCTGGGTTTCTCCGTCTTCTGCGCGAAACCCGCGAGCGAAGCCGCCAGGAGCGCAAGTGCCACATATGAGAAAACAAAAGTCTTTCGTTCAGACTTGTTCATGCTTCCTTCCCTGCAACCTGAGTCCTGGTGCCTGAAACCTTTTCCGGCGAGCCCGCGATTCTAACAAAATTCGCTTCACGCGGAGGCATCGGCATGTGCCGCCGGCGTTTGCGCGCCGCAAAATGATTTGTGCTAATCTCTCTCCGCCCGCCTGAGCGGGAGAATTTCTGTGGAGAGAATAATCATGCGCACCCATCTGCGTCAGAAGTCCCTGGGATTTTTCGCTGCGATTTTGCTGTTCTGCGCGGCGCTGGCATTGCCGTTCGTTCACGCACAGGACGGCTTGCCAAAACCCCCGGCAACGCGCACCGACAACGTCAAAGAAACGCTGCACGGCGTGGAACTCACCGATCCTTATCGCTGGCTGGAAGACCAGAACAGTCCGGAAACCCGCAAGTGGATTGACGCGGAGAACGAGTACACGCAATCGCTCATCGGCCATCTGCCGGGCCGCGAGGCCATCGAGAAACGCCTGAGCGAGTTGCTCAAGGTGGACACCATCGGCACGCCCATCGAACGCGGCGGGCGGTATTTTTTCTCCAAGCGCCTCGCCAGCCAAGACCTTTCCGTCCTCTCCCTGCGCAAAGGGCTCGCCGGCGCCGACGAAGTATTGGTGGACCCGCATCCCATGAGCGCCGACCACAGCACGAGCGTCGGTCTGGCCGGCGTTTCCGATGACGGCACGATTCTCGCGTACTCCGTGCGCGAAGGCGGCAAGGACGAAACGTCGGTGCGCTTCCTGGACGTGGCCACGCGCAAGGACCTCGCCGATGCGCTGCCCGCGGCGCGCTATTTCGGCATCTCGCTCAAACCGGACAAAAGCGGCTTCTACTACACGCGCATGGACAAAGAAGGCCCGCGCGTGCGCTATCACGCCATGGGCACCGACGCAGCAAAGGACACGGAAATTTTCGGCACAGGCTACGGTCCCGAAAAAATCATTACCGCCGAGCTTTCCGAAGACGGGCGCTACCTGGGCATTCTCGTGCTGCACGGCTCGGCAGCGGACAAGACGGAAGTTTATTTGAAAGACGTGAAAGCCAACGCCCCGCTCGTCACCGTCGTGAAGGATCTTGAAGGGCGGTTCATTCCAGCCATTGCCGGCGACAAGTTGCTCCTGTGGACGAACTGGAAGGCGCCCAAGGGCCGCGTGCTCTCTGTGGCGCTGGCCAATCCGCGCAAAGAAGACTGGAAAGACCTGATTGCAGAAAGCGATGCAGCCATCGACGGAGTAGACGCCGCTGCGGGGCGCATCTTCGTCAGCTACACCCGCAACGTCGCCTCGCAGGTAAAGATGTTTGCGGCGAGCGGAAAGCCGCTGGGCGAAATGGCACTGCCTACCATCGGCTCGGTGGGAGGCATCAGCGGGCGTTGGAAGTCGAAAGAGATTTTCTACAGTTTCACTTCGTTCGTCGTTCCGACCACCATCTATCGCGTGGACATGACGGCCGGCAGGCCGACGGTGTGGGCAAAACCCAATGTGCCCATTGAAAGTGACAGCTTCGAAGCGACGCAGGTGTGGTGCACGTCAAAGGACGGAACGAAAGTGCCCATGTTCGTGCTCTACAAAAAAGGATTGAAGCTCGATGGCACGAATCCCGCGCTGCTCACCGGCTACGGAGGATTCGCCGTCAGCCTCACGCCGTCGTTTTCCTCGCGCGCGGTCCTGTGGGCCGAACGCGGCGGAGTCTATGCCGTGGCCAACATGCGCGGCGGCGCGGAGTTCGGCGAAGAATGGCACAAGGCCGGCATGAGAGAAAAAAAGCAGAATGTCTTTGACGATTTCTACGCCGCGGCCGAGTGGCTCATCCAGAACAAGTACACGAGCAGCGAGAAGCTGGCGATTTCCGGCGGCAGCAACGGCGGTCTGCTCGTCGGCGCGGCGCTAACGCAGCGGCCGGAGTTGTTCCGCGCCGTAGTCTGCTCCTATCCGCTGCTGGACATGGTGCGCTACCACAAATTCCTCGTCGCGCGCTTCTGGGTACCGGAGTACGGCTCCTCCGACGACGCCGAGCAATTCAAATACATCCGCGCGTATTCGCCGTATCACAACGTCAAGCCGGGAACAGAATTTCCCGCGGTGCTGTTCATCTCCGGCGACGGTGACACGCGTGTGGATCCTCTGCACGCGCGCAAAATGGCCGCCCTTGTGCAGGCTGCGAACGGCGGTGACCGTCCGATTCTGCTCCACTACGACACCAAAGCTGGGCATTCCGGCGGGCGTCCGGTGAGCAAAGTCATCACCGACACAACTGATGAGCTGGGCTTCCTGTTCTGGCAGCTCGGAGTCTCGCGGTAAGCACTCCTTCTAAGCGCCGTATATTAGTAGCGGAATCTGCTGCAAACCTATGCACTTTGTAGGTACGCCGTGTGTGCTAGGACAATTGTTCAGGACTCCTTTGAGTGTCCGTAAGAGATTGAAATTAATAGGCTTATTATTTGCCAGTCGTTTGGTGCCGCAGGTGCATGCTTGCCATCGGGGATAGTGTAGAAAAAAAGGGAGAGCATGACCGGCAAGTTCTTGATGACGCTCACCGCG
>DASYRO010000125.1:0-4337 GCA_036004385.1 Candidatus Acidiferrales bacterium | reverse complement strand
CCCGAAACCAATGATGCCAGCCTGAAGGGTGGCGCTACATTGTCCGGCACATTTAGCGCCGGGCTTTAGCCCGGCATCTCCTCCTTTGGTCGCGCTTCTTTGCCATGGCTCCATGATTCCGCCGCGAATTTTTCCAGGCATGCGCGGCATAAGCAGCCCTTATACCGCTGCTGCAATTCCGCGCGCGCGGTGTCGCTCAGTTTCACTTCGCGGCACCAGCAGCCCACCAGGGTCGCGCCGCAGACAAATTTTTCTCCGCACGCCGGGCACGATTCCTCGGCCCGCCACCGCGTCGAAAAAATCCCCACCAGCTTCCTGAGTTCCGCTTTCACTCTTCCACTCTGTCACTCTGAAACTCTGTCACTTTGCAACCTACCAACAATGGCCTCTACACCCTAAACCCGAAACCCTACACCCTTACTTTTCCGGCTTGGCTTTCGACCAATCCACGCTCACGCCGTACTGGAAGACCATTTGCGCGCCGCGGTCCGCGCCGAAGGTGAGCAGCCCGAAGAGCACGACGAGCCCGGCGAGAAACAATTTGCGCAGGCCGGCGGTGAATTTGTTGCGCATAAAGAACGCGAAGCCACAAAGCCCCACGGCCGCGCTCATGGTGATGTACATCATCGTTTCGTGGATTTCGAAGATTTCATGCTCCGGACCCATCTCCATCACCGACTTTTCCGCCAGCAGTCCGGTGCCCGCCGCGATCAGCCCGAAGAACGTGCCCAGATAGAGCAGGCGCACCGCGGTCTTGTGCCATTCGTCATTGGAGCGCGCCACGGCGAGAAATTCGAAAATCAGCGCGCCCGCCCAGAGCCCGATGGGAAAATGCACCCACAACGGATGCGCGTTCAGCATGCCTCTGATCCCCGGCAGAATTTCCATGACGGTCTCTCCTGTGATGCGCGGAATCCCTAAATCTTACTCCCTCGCGTCATCCTGAGCGAAGTGAAGGATCTCGTTGCGTTTGGTCATCTGTATTTTCAACATTCCCCGTTAAATTATCCTTGCCTCCGCAATCACAAATCACTCAATCACAAATTTCTTGCCTCGCCACTGTTTCCTTGACTTACTCCCCCGTCCCGCCTTACTTTGCCCCCCTGTGCCCGAAACGGCGCCATCTCCGCTCAAGCGCATCTCCATCCTGGTAATTTTTGTCGGCTTCTCGCTCGCGGCATTGTTGTGGGCGGGAAACGAGTACGCCAACTTCGGCTTCGCGACGGGAATTCTCCGGGCCGCGCGCTGGCTGGGCATACTTGGCTGCGTGCTTTACGCGGTGCAGCGCCGTTCGCTGACCACATGGATTCTGGTCAGCATGATTGTGGGCGCAGAAATCGGCCACGACTGGCCCGCTGTGGCGCAGAACGCGCGCTTGCTCAGCCTGATTTTCCTGCGCATGATCAAAACGATCATCGCGCCGCTGCTGTTTGCGACGCTGGTGGTAGGCATCGCCGGGCATCCCAACCTGAAAAAAGTCGGGCGGCTGGGAATCAAGTCGCTGATCTATTTTGAAGTGGTCACCACGCTCGCGCTGTTCATTGGCCTCGCGGCCATCAACATCAGCAAGGCCGGCGTGGGCATCCAGCTTCCGCCCGCCGCGGAAAAAGTCGCGCCGCCCACGCCGCAGACGGCCTCCGACGTCATCCTCCACGTTTTCCCGGAAAACATCGCCAAGTCCGTCGCCGAAGGACAAGTGCTGCAGGTCGTCGTGTTCAGCATTTTGTTTGCGGTGGCGCTCGCGCTGCTCAGCGAAGCCCGCCGCAAGCCCATGCTTTCATTTTGCGAAAGCCTTTCCGAGACGATGTTCAAGTTCACGAACATCGTCATGTACTTCGCGCCCATCGGCGTGGGCGCGGCCATTGCCAACACCGTCGGACACATGGGTCTCGGCATTCTCGTCAACTTGTTCAAGCTGCTGGCGACGCTGTACGCCGCGCTGACAGTATTTTTGTTGCTTGTCCTGCTGCCCATCGCGTTGATTGCGCGCGTGCCCCTCAAAAAATTCGTGCGCGCCATTGCTGAGCCGGTGAGTATCGCGTTTGCCACCACCAGCTCCGAAGCGGCGCTGCCGCGCGCCATGGAAGCGATGGAAGCCATCGGCGTACCGCGTCCGGTGGTCGCGTTCGTGATGCCCACGGGCTACAGCTTCAATCTGGACGGCTCCACGCTTTATTTATCTCTCGCCACGCTGTTCGTCGCGCAGGCCGCGGGCATTCACCTTTCCCTCGGACAGCAGCTCATCATCTGCTTCACGTTGATGCTGACCAGCAAAGGCGTCGCCGGCGTGCCCCGCGCGACGCTGGTGATTCTGCTGGGCACGGCCACGTCCTTCAATCTCCCCATCGAGCCCATCTTCATCATTCTCGGCATCGACGAGCTGATGGACATGGCGCGCACATCTGTCAACGTGATTGGCAATTGCCTCGCGACCGTGGTCATGGCCCGCTGGGAGGGCGAATTCGGCCACGAGAAACCGTCGCCTGTCGTCGCCGAAGCGGTGTCCACCGATAAATAAGAGTGGAGTCACGAATTAGGGCTCCCTCGCATGCACCGCCACCGCCCGCGCGCCGGCCAAAAACGCCACGCCATACAGCATCCCGAGCACGAGGAACGCCCACTTCAAGCTGGCGTGTTGCGCGAGCGTCCCCAGCGAAAAACTCATGATCACCTGCATCACTGTGGCAATCACCGAAAACGCCGACTGCGTGCGTCCCATCAATCTGCGCGGCACGGTGGTCATGATGGACGACTGCGTCAGCACGCCGCCCAGCGCGCGGCATGCGCCAAAGATCGCGTGCATGGCGACCGCCAGCAGCAGCCAGCGCGCGTAGGGAAACAGCGCGTGGCCCACGGCGAGAATTCCCAGCGCCACCAGCACCACGCTCGTCGGACGGAATCTGCGCACCAGAAATCCCGTGGTCAGTCCTCCGACGATCGCGCCCAGCGCCCAGCCCGATTCCATGTACCCGAATCCTTCCGGCCCGGCGTGCAGCAGGAGCATGCACAGCGCCGCGACGAGCACGTTGGCGCTGAGCACCCCGGCCATCATGCACGCGTAGGTCAGTCCCAGCGCAAACACGCGCGGCTGCCCGCGCAGGTAGTGCAGTCCTTCTTTCAACTCGTGAAAAAACCCGCGCGCGGCTTCCGGCTCCGCGGTCATCAGCAACGCTTCTTCGCCCGTGCTCGGCGGCCACGCCGCTTCTTCCGTGAGCTCCGTCGGCTGCGCTTCGACTTCCGCGAGTTCTGGATTGTGATGTGGCGCGACGTAGCCCTTGCGCAACTTCATCAGGCAAACCGCGGAGAGGAAATACGTCAGCCCGTCAATAGTCAGCACGCCGCCGAGGTGGATATGCCGGTAGACGAATCCCACCAGCGCGCCCGCGGTCATCATCCCGCCCTGCACGGCGATTAGCACAGCCGCGTTGGCGGCCACCAATTCGCGGATGCCGATCACTTCCTGCAGCAGCGCGTGCGTCGTGGACCAGTAAATGGAAAATCCCGCGCCCAGCAGCAGCACCATCGCGTAGATGTGCCACACCTCTGCATGGCCAAAAATCAGCAGCGCCGCGGCGGACAACACCACGACACCGCGCAACAGATCCAGCGCGATGCTCAGGTAGCGGCGGTCCACGCGGTCAATCAGCACGCCGCCGAACGGCGGCACCACCAGGCCGGGCAACGTCACCAGCACGGTGATCAAACTCGCCGCCACCGTGGACTGCGTGCGGTCTAGCACGTACCACGTCGTGCCGGCGAAGTTCAGCCCCGTCCCGAACAGCGACACGAACATCGCCGCAAACAGGTACGGAAATCCCGGCTTGCCGAACAGCCGCCTCCAATCCACCCCGTGTTGGTGCAGCGTATCGATGCGTCACCCCATGCGTCGCGCGTCCAGAGATTGTACTTTCATTCCGTACATCCGCGTTAATCCGCGTTCATCTGCGGTTTCATTTCTGTGTTTTCGAGGCTTCGTGATCTACGGATTCTCTCTTGCCGTTTTTCGCTTTTCGTTTTTCGGTTTTCGCACCTATGATTCTTTCGTGCCGCTTCTCGACGTCCGCCATCTCACCGTGGATCTGCCCACGCCCGCCGGCTGGGTGCGTCCCGTCAACGATGTTTCGTTTTCGCTCGACGCGAGCGCCACGCTCGGCCTGGTCGGCGAGTCCGGCTCCGGCAAAACCATGCTTGCGCTATCTCTGCTCGGACTTCTCCCTCCCGGCGCGCGCCGCTCCGGCGAAGCGCTGTTCGAAAAAGAAGATCGGCGCGAAGCGCCTTCCGCCCTGCCGGAGGCGGCCTTTCCGGCCCCGCGCGAAGCGCGTCGCGTGGATCTCGTC
>DASYRO010000124.1:0-20334 GCA_036004385.1 Candidatus Acidiferrales bacterium | reverse complement strand
GGACCAGAAGGCGCAACGCCGGTTTCGCCGGTAATCCGTCGCCAGGTTGATGGCGATGCGCGTCAACCAGGTGGCGACGCTGGCCTCGCCACGGAAGCTCGCGCGTTTGCGGTACGCGCGAAGAAAACATTCCTGCGTCAGCGTATCCGCTGCATCGGAGTCGCGCAGAAGCGAACGCAGAAAACGAAAGATGCGCTGCTGGTGCTCGCGGACAATTTCGTCGAAATCCTCCGCGCGCAGACCGGTGGTAGCGCGCCCCTGCGGGGCAATTCGAAGGGCCGAGTCTGGCAGCCGGGTCAGCGCAGTGTCCAAAGAGCCTCGCGTTGCAACGCGGAAATCAGAAGTCAGAATCGAGAGCGTCCCGAAACTTGGTTTTAAGCCCTTCCCTTCACTCAGTATGGACGATTTTGCAGGCTGAAGGATTACATGGCCAGGAAGAAATTTCCCGGCTACGGCGGAGCGCTGTGCGGCGCGGCAGGTGACGCAGGCTGGAACAGTTGCCAGAGGAGCAGCGCATAAAACGGCCCGTACGTGAGCCACAGGTAGCGCGGCTCAAAATGCCAGATGCCGGCGGCTTGATAGCCAATTAGAACGTGATACGAGAGAAATTGCACGACGGTCAGAAGAAGCCACGCCGGATTGGGAAAGAAAACAAGAAAGGGCACGAGCCAGGTGAAGTACCAGGGAAAGGCGTTGGGGGAAAGCAGCAGGATCGCGGCAAACAGAATGTATGCCGCGCGGGCGGAGTCCACCCGCCGCGCGGCCGCCCAGATAGAAAGTCCGGCGACGACGCCGGCTGCGATGCCCGCGGCTACTTCGGTCGAGCCGCTGCACCAGGACAGCAGCGCGTAGAGGCTTGCATTGTTGTTCTGCCAACGAGACTGGTAATACGTGAGATTGTCCAGCAGTTGCGAAAAATTAAACCCTCCTTGGGAGCCGAACAGAGCAGAGCGAAAAGGCCACGCACAGACGGCCGCGAGCACGGCAGCAGCAAAAGCGTTTACCCAGCTCCACAGTGAGCGCGGCCAGCCCGCTCGGCGAAGCCATATCGGAAAAAGGACTACGGGAAACAGCTTGAACAGCGCTCCGGCCGCCAGCAGCAGCGTTGACAGTGTTCCTCGCCCCCGTATAATCAAAATGCTGGCAGCAACGACGGCGGCAATGGCCAGCGCGTCATGGTGGCCGCTGGCGGCGAATTCGACGACCACCAACGGATTCCACGCGTAAATCGCAAGCGTAAAATTTCTGCCACCGGTCGCGCGTATCCACGCCGCAAGCATCCCGACGACGCACAAGTCCGCAAGCAGGACCGGAAGCTTGAAGGCCACCGTGCCGGGCAAATATCGGTACGTGACTCGCCACAATAATTCGGAGAGTGGCGGGTAGATGGAAGGAATGTCGCGGCCGGGAATGGCCCGCCAGCCGGCATCGCGCAAGGCCGCCAGCCGCAAATCGTCAGGCGATAGAGAATATGGATTGAATCCGGCTTGCTGGACGCGAGCATCCCAGCGGTAGCGCTGGATGTCGTCGGAGAGAGCCGGCGCAAGCGGAAACAGAGTCAGCCGGAAGAGCAGCGCGCCAAGCAAAATCAGCCAGAAGGCAGATGGGCGGTCGCCGGAGACTTCCAAGAGATAAAGAGCGAGCAGGTAAATCGCGCCCGCGGCCAGGCAGATGGCGATGGTTTCGACGACGTAGAGTTTCAGGTCGCCCAGACGGAAGAGCACCGCAAAGAGAACTCCCAGCGCGAGGAAAGACAGCGCTGCAAGCAGCGCCTGGCGCGGCGCCAGGAATTTTTGTAGCGAAAGCTCAAACGAGCGGAAACGGTTTGGCATAAACAGGAGCGGATGCGTGTTGTGGTGGCTGCAAAATCTGGCGTTGCTCGTTCAGCCCGGACAAAATCCGGTGGCCAACTACTGGCGCAAGCTCACGGACCCGAGTCTCAATCCGTTCAGCAAGCTTTATCAACTGAATAGTTTCGATCTGGCGGTAATGATTCCGTACTTTCTGGTGCTCGGCGTGTTGGCCATGTACGGCCTGCACCGCTACTGGCTCGTGTACGAATTCTTCAAGTACAAGCAAAATCTTCCCGGGCCGCCGCCCGACGTCGCAAGCTGGCCCAAGGTTACCATACAGCTTCCCATCTTCAACGAGCGCTACGTGATTGAGCGGCTGGTGGAAGCCGTGGCGCGCTTCGAATATCCGTGCGAGCTGATGCAAATTCAGGTGCTGGACGATTCCACGGACGAAACGCAAGGCATCGCGCGCGCGTGCGTCGAGCGGCACCAGGCGCTGGGCCTGCCCATTCATTATATACACCGTGATAACCGCGCCGGGTTCAAAGCGGGCGCGCTGGAAGAAGGGCTGAAGACGGCCACGGGCGAGTTCATCGCCATCTTCGACGCGGATTTTCTGCCGCCGCCGGATTTTCTGCGGCGCACGCTCCCGTACTTTCTGGCGCCGAGCGCGCTGGCCGCGGAGCCCTCGAAGATCGGCATGGTGCAGACGCGCTGGACGTATCTGAACAGCCGCTATTCGAAGCTGACGGAAATCGAGACCATCCTACTGGACGGGCACTTTGTGATCGAACACGGCGCGCGCTCGCGCCGCGGCGCGTTTTTCAATTTCAACGGCACGGCCGGCGTATGGCGCCGCGCAGCCATCGAGGACGCCGGCGGCTGGGACCACGACACGCTCACCGAAGACACGGATCTTTCCTACCGTTCGCAGCTCCGCGGATGGAAATTCCTGTACCTGCCGGAAGTCGAATGCGTCTCCGAATTGCCCGTGGAGATGAACGCGTTCAAAGCGCAGCAGGCACGCTGGGCAAAAGGACTCATCCAGGTGGCCAAGAAAATTCTGCCGCGCGTGTTCCGCTCCGAGCAGCCGTTGCACGTCAAGGCCGAGGCGTTCTTTCACCTGACGGCGAATATCAGCTACCCGCTGATGATTCTTCTTTCGACGATGCTGCTGCCGGCCATGATCGTGCGCTTCTATCAGGGATGGTTCCAGATGATCGTGATTGACCTGCCGCTGTTCCTGGCCTCGACGTGCTCGATTTCCAGCTTCTATCTGGTCGCGCAGAAGACGCTGAACCCGAAAGGATGGAAGCGGACGTTTTTGTATTTGCCGTTTGCGATGGCGCTGGGCATCGGCATCGCCGTGCGCAACGCACTGGCCGTCATCGAAGCGCTGGCGGGCAAACAATCGGAATTCGTGCGCACACCGAAATATCGCATCGAAGCACGGAAGGACAATTGGGCGAAGAAAGCGTATCGCAAACCATCGGGAGTGATTCCTTATCTTGAGGTGCTACTCGGAATTTATTTTTCGGCGACGGTGTTGTACGCCATCCAGAATGAAAACTATGCGACGGTGCCGTTCCTTCTGCTGTTCGTGTGGGGATACTTGTACACAGGTTGCATGTCGCTCGGACAGGGATACTTCGAGCGCCTGCGGTTCAAGGTCGAACCTCCTGAAGAACTCACGCCGCGCGCAGCCTCGAGCGGCGCTCCGAGCTTCTAAATTGATACAATCCCACGGGACAATTGGCCGGCTGTTCGCCACAACGTCGGAGGAAGCTATGAATCTTTGCGCAAGGGCGCCGCGCTCGGTGCTTCGCCTGCGTTCACTACAAATCCTGCTCATCAATGCGCTGTTCTGGTCGTCCGCGGCTGCCGTGCCAGCGCAACCGGCGCCGCGAAAGGCGTTAACTGTGGAGCGTATCTGGGGCCCCGGCCAGCCCAGCCTGAGCGGCTCGTTGACGCAAGGATTGCAGTGGAGCCCCGACGGAAAGTTGTTGAGCTACACGCAGCGCAGCGGACAGGGGCGTGAGGCCAAGACGGACATCTGGGTGATGGATGTGGCCAGCGGCGAGCGGCGCGTGCTGCTCGATTCCGAAAAGATTCAATCGCTGGTGCCTCCCGCAGCGCCAACGGGCGGAATCGGCAATCAGGCCACGGGCCTGGGCCGGCTTTCGCCGCAGCAATACCGGTGGTCGCCGAAGGACGATGCACTGCTGTTCATCGCGCAAGGAAATCTCTACTGGTTCGATTTGAAAACGCAGGCCGGGAAACGGCTGACGAGCGGCAAGGAAGCTGCCGAAGACCCGAAGTTCTCTCCCGATGGAAAAATGGTGAGCTTCGTGCGCGGATACGACTTGTGGCTGGTGGATATCGCGTCGGGGAAAGAGTCGCGGCTGACGACTGACGGAAAAGAAGAACTGCTCAACGGAAAGCTGGACTGGGTCTATCCGGAGGAACTGGACATTCGGACCGGGTACTGGTGGTCGCCGGACTCCACGCAGATCGCGTTTCTGCAAATGGACGAGCACAAAGTGACGCAGTATCCCATCGTGAATTTTTTGACCTACACCGGCGAGACAGAGGAAGAGCGTTACCCGAAGGCGGGTGATGCGAATCCAGTGGTGCGCGTGGGCGTGATTTCCATGGGCGGGGGCGCGCCGCGTTGGATGGACACCGGTTCCGAAACGGACATGTATCTGCCGCGCGTGAACTGGCTCCCGGACGCGAAGCGGCTGCTCATCCAACGGCTAAACCGCGCGCAAAATAAACTGGAATTGTTGCTCACGGATGTTTCTACCGGAAAAGGGCAGGTGATCCTGACGGAAGAAGACAAGCACTGGATCAACGTCCACGACAATCTCTATTTCTTTGCGGACGGCAAACGATTCTTGTGGTCGAGCGAGCGCGACGGCTTCCGCCATCTCTATCTGTACGACCTCTCGGGCAAATTACTGAAGCAATTGACGAGCGGCGCGTGGGAAGTAAGCGGCGTGACCCGCGTGGATGAACAAAAGAGCATCGTCTATTTTACGGCTACGCAAAAAACGGTGTTGGAAAGCCACCTCTACCGAGTCGGGTTCGACGGCGGCGCACCAACCAGGCTGACGAAGGAAGACGGTTCGCACAGCATCAATATGTCTCCTGGCGTGGCGTATTACGTGGATACGTGGTCCACGGCGATGACGCCATCGCGTCAGGAATTGTTCCGCGCCGACGGCACGCGCGCGCTGGTGATTAACGAAAACAAAGTCGCAGAACTTGCCGAGTACGGGCTTTCGCCGGTGGAATTCCTCAAGGTGCGCGGCGCGGACGGCACGGAGCTGAATGCGGCCATGATCAAGCCGCCGGATTTCGATCCTTCCAAGAAATATCCGGTGTTGACCAACCTCTACGCCGGGCCACACGCGCCTATCGTGCGCAACGCGTGGGGCGGCGCGAATTTTCTGTGGCACCAGATGATGGCCCAGAGGGGCTACATCATTTTTCAGGTGGACAATCGCAGCGCCAGCGCGCAAGGGCACGTGTCTGAAGTCATCATCCACCGGCGATTTGGCGAAACGGAACTCGCCGATCAGCTGGCCGGCGTCGCTTACTTGAAGTCGCTGCCGTACGTGGATGGCTCGCGCATCGGCATCTGGGGCTGGAGTTACGGCGGCTACATGACGTGCTACGCGATGCTGAACGCGCCGGATATGTACAAGGCGGGGTTCGCGGGAGCGCCAGTGACCGACTGGCGGCAGTACGACACCATCTACACCGAGCGGTACATGAGCCTGCCGAAAAATAACGCAGAAGGCTACAAGCGCTCCTCGCCTGTAACGCACGCGGCGAAACTGAAAGGCAAGCTGCTGATTGCTCACGGCACCGGCGATGACAACGTGCACTACGCGAATACCGTGCAGTTGATGGACGAGTTCATCAAGGCGGGAAAATATCCGGAAGTGTTTTTCTATCCGGGACGCGGGCACGGCATCAGCGATTCCACAGCGCGGCTGCATTTATTCCGCAAGGTGACGCAATTCTTCCTAGATAATTTGTAGCCTGTCGCGATCCCGGAAAACAACAGATTCCTCGTCGTCCCGTCCCGAAATATAGGGACGGGACTCCTCGGAATGACGACATGTTGGTGCGGTCGCGTTACCATCGCACGCGGACGCGGTAGCGCAGGACGGAGGCGCCATCCTTTACAACAGGCACTAGGAACTGCGCGGCGAAGGCGGAAGTCTTCGTCCACTTGTGCGTAGAGTCCACCATCTGCCAATCGCCACCGATGGGCTCGTTCACCTGGACGGTGATGGGCGAGTCCTTGTGGTTGCGTAAGGTAATTTCAAACTCCATTTCATACAGGCGATCGCTCAGCTTTTTCCAATCGGTCTGCTTGCGCTCGCAAACCACATCGAACGCGTTGCCGATGTGCAGGCTGAGCATTTCGTCCTTCGGCGTGTGGCTGATGCGGTCTTCGCCGACAAACTGCACGCCGCCCTTAGAATCCGCTTGATAGACGCGTACGGTTCCCGCGGGCATGGGCATGCCCAGCCCAGATTTTTCGTCGTTCTTGAATTTGTAGTAGACCTGCACCACATCCTTCAGCGGCGAGCCGGGATGCTGGTAGTTGTGATAGTAGAACTGCTGGCCTTCGACGACGAAAAGTTTCTCGACAGGAACTCCGGTGCCGCTGAGCAGGCTGATCTGCTTGGTTTCCTTGTCGGCGATGGACGTGCGGCGGCCGAGGCTGTAGAGGTGATATTCGGAAAACGCCTCTTGCGAGAATTGTGGCGCTGCGGCGGCATCCCGCGCCATTTCCGCGGCTTTCATCGCGCCCACGCCATACTGGTTCATGATGCGATGAAGATCGCCGGCGACGAGTTGCAGCTTGGCGTTGCGGTATGCGGTGCCGCTGTTGTTGGTCAACGTCACCCAGCCGTCCAAATCAGCGGCGCTGCTGTCCCGGCCGACGGTTAGCACATAGTCGGAGTTCCACGCCATGTTGCCGGCGAGATAGGACGCTTCGATGCGATGGCGCCGCGCGCCGGAATTTTCCAGCGTCCAGACGAGCGTAGGGCGACTGAAGAGGTTGTCCGGCAGCTCGGGAAAGCGAATGTGATCGGTGTACACGCCGGTGACGATTTCATTGCCGATTTTCCAGACCGGCCCGTTGTTGTATGCCAGCAACGTGGCTTTCACTTCTTCCTTGCGCGTGGTGCCGCTTTCCTGAATCAGGCGCACCAGCGTGACTTCGCGGCCGACGTACTTTTGCAGCAGACGCTGCGGGTCGAGAAGATCGTATTCGTAATTCTGCTCCAGCACGCCGAGGTGTGTGGGCTCGGTGAGCGAGCGAAAATGCACGGTCGCCGGATTGACGGACGCGGCGATATCCATGAAGCGCAAGTCAAATACGCCGGCGGGCAGCGCGACCTGACGGACATCGCGAACCAGTGCGATATTCGAGTTATAGACAGTGACCGCGAGGTCCACCTGATCATCGAGCGTGCTGCCCGGATGTTGCTCTTCTTTGGCGGGAGCAGCCGCAGCCAGTGGGGCCACAGTAAGCCGCTCGAAGAAGAGCGGGACCGCGGCGAGCCCCAACAGAACGAGCCCCATCCAAAACAATCTCTGTCCTATTGCGTGACGCATCTTTGCCCTCCGTGTTGCGTTCCATGCTTAGAACGCGGAGGACAGGAATTCTTGCAGGGGAAAATCAGCGAACGCGCCACTGGCGGCCGGCGTTGGTGGTCTCAAAAACGCGGCCGTCGGCGTCGGTGACGGTCACGCGGAACTGGTCGAACGCCTTGACCGCGGCGACGTCGCCCTGTATCGGAGAAGGAATCGCTTCCCATTTTTCGCCGCCGTCGGTAGTGCGCAGGAGGACGCCGTTTTTCGCGCCGACCCAGCAGACTTTGTCCGACGGCGCAAAGCCCGCGAGAAAGGCTTCCTGCGTGGGACTCGCCTGGCGCTCCCAGCTTTTGCCCGCATCGCGCGAACGCTCAATCAGGCCGGAGGGGCCGAAGCGCCAGAGAATTTTGGGATTCGGCGTGATGACAATGAACTCGCCCGGCTCCGCAAGCAGACGCGCACCGAGCGCGCCTCCAGCGATGCCGAAACGAGCCCGGGCTTGCGGAGTTACGGCGCCTTGCTCCTTGCCGGCGGTTTCGCGTTTGAGTTGGACCGCCGATATCGCCTGGTCCGCGCGCGCTTTTTGTTCGGCGATTTTGGCGTCGCGTTCCTGCTTCTGAATGGCCTCGACGGTGACGGTTTCAGTCTGCGCTGGCGCTGGCGCGGCTTGCGCGCGAGCCGCTTCCGCGGGGCGCTGCTGGGATTTCGCAGACTCCACTTGCACCGCTGTTTCGGCTGCGGCAGCCGCAGGAGGCGGTGGCGCGGCCGGTATCGCCGCGCCGGCGAGCCGATCGCTTGCCACAGCAGAATTCGCCGACCTGCCCGCGAGGCCGGCTCCAGCGCCCACACGCGGCGAAGTTACCGCGCGCTTACGTTGAACTTCGAGATTCGCGCGAGATTCTCCTTCGGCAGCGGAAAGGTTCTTTTTCTGCAGCTCATCCACCGATGCCGGTCCTTCTCCTTGCTTTTGCGCCGGAGCAGACTCCGGGGGTTTTCGCGGCTCCGTTGCGGCAGGAGCCGTCTCACGCGTAACTTCGCGCTTGGCCATCAATTCGCCGCCACTGCGGCTAAGAGGCGCGCGCATCGTTTGCTGGGAAATGACGACGGCAAGAATCACGATAGCCGCCGCGCCGATAGGCGTAAGGAAGCGCCAATTCCACAACCACCAGAGCGCGCGTTTCTTACCCTCGGCTAATTCCGTTTGTGTAGGGCGCTCGGAGCGCACCAGAGCGGCAAGTTGTTCCTGGCATCGCGCACAGGAGGAAAAGTGCATTTCCCAGTGGTCGATTTCCGCCGGGCTGAGCGAGCTCTCAAAATAGGCCGCGAGAGTGTCAGCGTCGGGACACGATTGTGCACCCAGCACTCCCTCGCTGCGCTCGGGACGAGTGGGCCAGACGCCCTTGCTTTTGAGCATGGCGGCGATGGCCTGATCCGGGTTGTGCTTTTCCGTCACTTCAATCCTCTCCTACCATAGTACGTTTGGCAGACGATTTCTTGCGTTCGAGTAAACTCGCGCCGCCATCAGGTGCATTCAGTGCGCGAGCCAAATCAAACGGCCATTCTTCCATGGCGTATTCGTAGCACAAGCGAATTTGCGCCTCGCTCAGCCGCTCTTTTTGCCGCAGGGCGGCGTCCACTTGTTTGCGCAAGTCGCGCCGGGCGCGGTCCAGGTGGCGGGAAACAGTGGCCTCGTGCTCGCCCAGCAAGCGGCCAATGTGCGCCAGCGTAAGCTCCTGAACGTAGTAATAAGCCAACCGCAGGCGGTCGCGCCGGGCCAGCGCTGCGAGTGCTGCAGTCAACGCCGCTTGGAGCAGGCGCACGTAGCGGGCGCGATCCGGATCGCTTTCCGGCTCGACGTGGCGCGCAACGGCGACAGATGCGTCGCCTTCCGTCTGTTCGTCATCCAGCGATTCAACGCGGCGGGAAGCACGTATGGTGTCCACATACCGCTGAGAAAGGATGGCACGCAGCCACGTCGAAAGCTTGCTGCGCCCGTGAAAGTACTCAAAAAGCGAGCGGCGCTCGCCGCTTCCCGGTTGCCCTCCGCTCCGGCCGGCGCCGAATAGCTCGCCATAGAGCGAATCGGCCAATTCGCGCGCAGCGGCTTCGTCATGATGGCAGATGGCGCGGGCGGCTGAGTACAGATCTGGACGATAGCGCGTGATGAAGTATTCCCAGGCGGCTTCCGATGCATCCTGGCAGGCCGCGGCCAGAGCCAAGTCTTCGATATGCAGCGATTCTAAATAAGCCGCTGTTTCGCTGCGCACGGGATTGGCATCGCGGAAGCGATTCCCCAGGCTGCGCCGGAGCGCGCGATGGAGTTGTTCGCGGGAAATGCCTCCGTAGGCGGAGGCGGAGTCCTGGGCTTTCTGCACGAGTTTTTCGAGCAGGGCCGCATGTGATTCGAGAAGGCTATCGGCGCCGGGCATAGCCATACGTTGGATGCCGGAGCGAATCATACCGCAGCCTGCACGGAGTTTTTTGAAATGCGTGGTAACACAAGTGGCCTGAGAATCGTCTTCTGGGTCGCGGGGCGCGCCGCGCATTCTCTTCCGATTTGGAAATTTTGCGTGCCGGAATTCCGCTGGCGGAGTAATATTCTGCGGGACTAACCACAGATGACGGGCCAGGCCTGCAGGCGCCCCGGCCTCGGAGGAACTCATGTCTAAACGAAAATCGGACGAACAGAAAGGAATCTCGCGCCGCAGCTTTCTGAAGACAACCGGCGCGGCCGTCTCCGCGGGAGTCGTGAGCGGAGCGGCGGCAGACCTGTTGAAGGCGCAAGCTGCGGCGCAAAGTAAATTCGCCGGACCGGGCGAGGTGCCCATCTCACTGCGCATCAACGGCGCGGCGCGCAGCCTGAGTGTTGAACCGCGCATGACGCTGCTGGACGCGTTGCGCGATCGGCTGGACTTGACCGGAGCGAAAAAAGTTTGCGACCGCGGCACCTGCGGCGCCTGCACCGTGGTGTTGGACGGCAAGGCCGTGTACTCCTGCACGATGCTGGCGATCGAGGGGCAGGGGCACGAGATTCTCACCATCGAAGGCCTGGCGCCGGAAGGTGAACTGCACCCGATTTCCGCGGCATTCGTGGAAAACGATGCGCAGCAATGCGGATTCTGCACGCCGGGATTCGTGATGGCCTGCAAAGCGTTTCTTGACAAAAACCCGAACCCAACTGAAGAGCAAGTGAAACACGGTCTGGGCGGGAACCTGTGCCGGTGCGGCACGTATATCGGCGTGCGCGCGGCCGTGGTGGACGCCGCGGCGCGCATGAAGGGAGGGCGTTGATATGGCCTCCGAAAAATGGCCCGAAGCGGGCAAGCGCAGTCTGATTGGCAAGCGTTTCACGCGGCTCGATGGCCCCTGGAAATCCTCGGGCCGGGCGAAGTACACGTATGACGTGAAACGCGACGGCATGCTGCACGGAAAACTGGTGTTCTCTCCGTATGCGCACGCCAAGATCGTGAGCATTGACACGAGCGGTGTGGAAAAAATGCCCGGCGTGAAAGCAATACACGTCATTACCGGCGCAGGCAAAGAAGTGCAGTACCAGGGCCACGAAATCCTGGCCATCGCCGCGGAAACGGAAGAACAGGCTCGCGACGCAGCGCGCGCCGTGAAAATCGAGTTCGAGCAACTTCCGCACTTCGTCGTGGATGCTCCGCCGGAAAAAGCCGGCGAACGCGCCCGGCCGCTGGCCGAGCAGACCACGGGAAATCCGGACGAGGGGTTCAAAGCCGCCGAGGTTATTTCCGAGGGAACTTACGGCTCTCCGGTGATTACGCATTGCTGCCTCGAATCTCACGGGCAGGTGGCGGAATGGGAAGGCGACAACCTCCGTGTCTGGGCATCCACACAGAACGTCAGTGGAATCAGCAATGAGATTTCCGAAGGACTGAAAAATAGCGGTGTAGAGGTACCCGCGAGCAATGTGCAGATTCTCACTCCAGTCATGGGCGGCGGCTTTGGTTCGAAATTCGGCGCAGACACGTGGGGCGTGGCCTGCGCCGCGCTGGCGAAAAAAGCCGGGCGCCCGGTGAAGATGATGCTGGAGCGCGACCAGGAGCTGATGGCTGCAGGCTCGCGGCCGTCCATCTACGCCAAGGTCCGCGTGGGCGCAAAGAAAGACGGCACGCTGACAGCATGGTGGTCGGAATCATGGGGTACGGGAGGATTTGGCCCCGGCGGCGGCAATCCTATCCTTCCGTATATCTTCACGCGCGTTCCTAACCGCAGGTCGCATCACACGCGCGTGGAAACCAACACCGGGCCGGCCCGCGCGTGGCGCGCGCCCAATCATCCGCAGATGTGCGTCATCACCATGTCCGCGATGGAAGATCTGGCGGCGAAACTGGAAATGGATCCGCTGGATTTCTTTCTCAAGAATTTGGAATTCGTGGTGCCGGAACGCGCGGAAGCATACCGCCAGGAGCTGTTGAAGGGCGCGGAGATGATCGACTGGAAGAAGAAATGGCATCCGCGCGGAGATAAAACGCCGGGGCCCGTGAAGCGCGGGCTCGGGCTTTCCCTCCACACATGGGGCGGCGGCGGGCATCCGAGCAATTGCAACTGCACGATTCGCCCGGATGGTTCGGTGGAAGTATTCCTCGGCAGCCAGGACCTGGGCACGGGGACACGCACGGTCATCGCGATTGTCGCGGCAGAAACGCTGGGCTTGCCGCTGAATGCGGTGAAGGTGAACATCGGCGATAGCAAGTATCCGCCGTCGGGCGCCTCGGGCGGCTCGACGACCGTGGGCGGCGTCAGCGCTTCCACGCGGCGCGCCACCACGAAGGCGTTGAACGAACTGCTGGAAAGAGTGGCGCCGACGCTGGGAGCCGAGCCGGACAAGTTGGAAGCCAAGGACGGCACAATCCGCGTGATTGATGATCCGTCGAAAAACATTCCGTGGAAACAGGCCTGCGCGAAGCTGGGCGCGACGCCCATCAACGCCAGCGGCCAGCGCGTGCCGCGCGGCGCCGACGAGCTGATTTCGTCCGGCGTCGGCGGCATCCAGATGGCCGAAGTCAGCGTGGACACGGAAACGGGCATCGTGAAAATCGAAAAGATGGTCGCCGTACAGGACTGCGGATTGATCATCAACCAGAAAACGGCGGAGAGTCAGGTGTTCGGCGCGTTGATCATGGGCGTGACATATGCGCTCTACGAAGAGAAACTGATGGACGAAGCCACCGGCCGCGTACTGAACGCGGACATGGAGTTCTACAAACTGGCTGGCATCGGCGACGTGGGCAACTTCGCCGTGCACTTCATGAGCGGGCCGGGGTACGACGAGCGCGGACCGATTGGTCTGGGCGAGCCGCCGGTGGTTTCGCCGGGCGCGGCGATTTCCAACGCCGTGGCCAACGCCATCGGTGCACGCGTGCCAACCATTCCCATCACGCCCGACAAAGTGCTGGCCGCGCTGGAACAGAAGGGAGGCGCTGCCTAAATGAACTCCTTTGAATACGCGATTGCGACAACGATTCAAGAAGCCGTCGAAATGCTTTCGACTCACCGAGGAGAAACAGAGATTCTGGCCGGCGGCACCGACTTGCTCAGCTTGATGAAAAACTTCGTGGTGACGCCCAAACGCGTGGTGAGCCTGAAGGGCATCCGGGAACTGAGGGGCATCACCGCGAGCCCGGAAGGTTTGCGCATCGGCAGCATGGTCACGCTGGAAGAGTTGCACGAGCATCCGGCCGTGCACGGCGAGTATCATTCGCTGGCTCATGCCGCGGGCAGCGTGCCCAGCCTACAAATTCGCAACATGGGGACCGTCGGCGGCGACCTTTGCCAGCGGCCGCGGTGCTGGTATTTCCGCAATGGATTTGGTCTGCTGGCGACGGACGAGAAGGATCAACCGCTCGTGCCCGCGGGCGACAACCGCTATCACGCCATCTTTGGCCACCCGGGTGGACGGCCCGGAGCCTACTACGTTCACGCGTCGAGTCTTGCGCCAGCGCTGATTACGCTCGGCGCGCTGTTGAAAATCTCCGGCCCACGAGGGAATCGGGACGTGCCAATTGCCAAGTTCTTCATCCGGCCAACAAAGGCAAGTGAGCACGAAAACGTGTTGCTGGCGAATGAAATTATTACCGAGATCTTCATCCCGGCGGAGTCCAAGGGCTTGCGCACAGCCACTTACGAAGTGAGGCAGAAGGAAGCGCTGGACTGGCCGCTGGCTACGGCGTCCGTGGCGCTGCGCATGACCGGCAACAAGGTGAAGACCGCGCAGATCGTGCTCGGACATGTCGCGCCCGTACCATGGCCGGCGCTCGATGCGGAACGCGATCTTGTCGGTCAGCCCATCACGGAAATCATCGCGTCGAGAGCCGGCGAATCGGCTGTGCGTGGCGCGCGGCCTCTGAACGGCAACAAGTACAAGGTGCAACTCGCGCGTGTGGCCGTGAAGCGCGCGCTTCTCGCGGCGGTCGCAGAACGCAAGCCCATGGCTTTCGCTCAGGATAAGGAGGGAATGAGACATGGCTAGCCTCAACGAAATGATTGCCGGCGGGCAGATTTGCTGCAGCCTGCGCGCGAAAACCATGTTCTACCAGGTGGAAGGCCTGGAGCAGTCCGGCGATCCCTCCGTGGCGGAATCGCGCACCTATGGCAACTTGTGGTGCTCGCGCACGCAATCCCTGTTTGGCCCGGACGGCCAGACTGTGGACCTCGAGCAGTGCCGGCCGGGCCGCGGCTGCTGCGAAACTGCATAGGACAGCCTTGGAACAATTCTAATCGTGGATTGAATCGCATGGCGGGCCGTGAGAAAATACCGATGCGCTCGCGCGTGGCGCAATCGCAAGACAAGTAGAGGTGTTCATCATGAATTTGAAGAGGTCCCTGACGGTTTTTGTGTTGGCCCTGTTGGCGTTCGCCGCGCCGGCCCTGGCCCAGATTCGCGGCGATTACCTGGAAGTGCGCACGGCGGATGTGTACACGGGGCCGTGCTTCGCCAATGGCGAAGTTGGGCTGACGGGCCATGACGCGGTGCTGGCGTGGCGCATCAGCGAAGGCAAATGGGGCGACGTCGCGCTCGATGGGTTGAGCGTAGTCGCGGTCGTGCGCGCCAATGCGACGCTGGGCGATCCGTATTCGAACCCGCTGCCAGCGAAGGCGGTGATGATCGTGGATGTGCAGGCGAACGCGGCGCAGCGCGCGGCGCTGATCGCTTTTGCCCAGGCGCAGACTGCCGGGCTACTGAAGGACATCGTTGCGGTTGAAGTTGCGCCCATTCGGTTTGCCATGGATGTGGATGGGCGGCACGGCTTCGCGACGCTCGAAGCCGGCAACCTGGCAAAAATCTCCACACGGACAATTACTCAGGGAGACTCCATCTGCCACAACGAAGAAGTCTTCTATCCGCCGCTGGCCAGCGGGCTTTCGCATGCGATGGCTGCGGTGGCCGTGAAAGCGAGCTACCAGGGAAATCACCTGGGCGGCACGTGGAGAGAAGCCGAGCGGCGCGGGGCGTTTGTCGGCGCGTTTTCGAAGTAGATTTCGCCGCGACAAAGGGAGAAAATAACCAGGCCCGTCCGCCAGCCAGTTGGCGGACGGGCCTTTTTATCGCTGACGGGAAAACATGCTGAACTCAATCAGGAAAATTCTCTTGCCGTGTCTGACGCTGCTCGCAGTTTTCACGCTGGCACCGGTTGCGAACGCGCAAGGTTTCAAAGTGGAGGAATTCAGCGCCGCCGCGCCGGCGGAACTGGCGCCGGCCGTCCGCGAGACGCTCGGCAACGCGGCGTTGCGCGTCATCGGGCCGGACGGACCAATGTGCGAAATCTGGCTGCGCAAGGTTATCCCGGCGCGTGCCGCAGCGGAACAAAAACTGGGAATCGGCTACAGCCAGTTCGAAGAAGGGACGCTGTTCGGCGCAGTGCGATTCCTGCGCGAGAGCCGTGATTTCCGCAAGCAACTGGTGAAGCCCGGCGTTTACACGCTGCGCTATGCCCTGAACCCGGTGGACGGCAATCACATGGGCGTCTCGCCCATTCGCGACTTTCTGCTGCTGTTGCCTACCGCGGAAGATTCCACTCCTGCCAACACCACACGCGACGACACGATCAAACTCAGCAAAAAATCCATCGGGCTGAATCATCCTTCGGTGTGGAGCATCGCCGGCGGCGAAGGCGAGCACGCCAAGTTACCCGAAGCAGCGCACCTGGAAGACGAAGATGCCTGGGTCATTTACTTCCGCGTGCAGACGCAACCCGCTGGAGGGGCGGCCGCGCCGCTGGTGATGGGATTGATTGTGTTCGGCCACGCGCCCGAAGCGTAGAAAGACAGAAAATAGAAAAGAGAAAATCGAAAATAGCCCCTAAGTCCCGGAGTCAGTCAGCGGCCATTGCTCAGGTGTTATTTTCCTTTCGCGGTCATCTTTGAACCCGCCGGCAGCGGGCGCTTCAGAACTTCCTCGAACAAATCGAAGATGCGGCGGTTGGAATCGAGGCGAGAGTACTCATTGCGCCAGCCGTGATCTTCCACCGGCATGGTCGCCAGCGACCAGCCTGTCTTTTTCAGTTCAATCAGGCGCTGCACAAGGCGCACCGTGTCCTGATAGTTGACGTTGCGGTCAAACATGCCGTGCAGAATCAGCAGGCGATCCTTCAAGCCATCGGCGAAATAAATCGGCGAGCTTTTGTGATAGGCCTCGTAGTCCTCATAGGGGAGATTGAGGATGTTCGACGTGTAGGGGTGGTTGTAGTGCGCCCAGTCGGTCACCGGATACATGGCCGCGCCGGCGGCGAAGACTCCGGGATGCTTGAACAGCGCCATCAGCGTAAAGAAACCGCCGTAGCTGCCGCCGTAGATTCCGATGCGCCGCGCGTCCACGCCTTGGGTGGCGGCGAGCCACTTGGCGGCGGCTACCGCCGAATCAATGTCCTTGCCACCCATGTTGCGGTAAATGTCCGTACGGCAGTCGCGGCCGTAACCCGCAGAGCCGCGGTAATCGAGGTCCAGCACGGTATATCCGTTCTGGAGCAGGAAATTGAAAAACGGCGTGGTGCCGAAGCCGCCCCAGTTCCTGAAAACGGATTGCGCGTACCCCGCGCCGTGCACGTAGATAACGGCGGGATGTGCCGGGTGTGGAATGTCCGGCCTGTAGAGGCGCGCATACAGAGGATGGCCGTCGGAATCCGGAATGGTAACCAATTCAAATTTCCGCCAGCGGAAAGATTTGAATTCGTCCGTGTAGGACTCCGTGAGCCGCGTCATCGCCGCGCCGGGCTTGTTTTCCATGCGAAAGAGTTCTGCCGGGCCTTCGGTGTTAGTGAAGCTTACGGCCAGCCATTTTTCATCGGGCGAAAGCGTCACATCATCCACGCCATCGCCAACCGTGATGCGCGTGCGAGCGCCGCCGGACACGGGCATGGAATAGAAATGCCGCTCACCGGGATGCGTTTCGCTGGTGGTGAGATAGAACTTCGATTTGTCCCTGGAAATTTGCACGCCGGTGACTTCCCATTTGCCCGACGTGAGTTGCGCAGGCTTGCTGCCCTCGGCGATGGAAAGCGAATAAATGTGAAAGTAGCCGTCGCGCTCGCTGCGGAACCAGATCGTCTGACTATCAGCAAGCCAGCCGTACGGGCCCTGGCTCTGGATCCAGGCGTCGTCGTGTTCGGCGTCAATTTTCCTGGCCTTGGCGCCGGCCACGTCGAGAAGCAGAATCCAGCGATCGTTGTTATCGCGCGCGCGAAGCACGCAGAATGCATTCTTCCCGTCGGGGGACCATGAGACAGCCTGATTCCCGCCAAAGAATGGCGCCGGTTCGCCGCCCACCAACTGGAAACCGAACTCGCGTTTTTCCATGCCCATGTCCACATAGCGGATTTTTCCGTCGGCAACATTCATGATGCCGAGCTTCTGCACTGATTGCGCAGCACCGACCTTTACGCGGCCGGCGCCGCCGATTTGCGTGCCCAGGCGCTCAGTCTCGACGTAACCGCTCTTGGTGACGTACTTGGGCATTTCCGGCACTTTGACTTTATTGGCGTCTGCGCGGTCGGTGAGAATGAACGTCACCAGGCTGCGGTCAGGGCTGAGCTGCATGCCGCTGACCGATTCCGTTTCCTTCAAGTACGTCGCGTCGGGAAAGGGGCCGCGCTCACGCTTGGTGCGCTCTTTTTGTTCCTTGTCGTCCTTTTCCTGTTTCTTGAGAAACTCAAAAAGATCGAGCTGCTCTTTTTCCAAGTATTCGTCCTGCTTGCTGAGCTTGGGCTTTTCATCCGGGTCTTTGCCTTTGCGAAAATCGGTCCACTGGCGCGTCTCGCCGGTTTCGATGACCCATTCGTACAAGTTGTCAGTGCGCGTAAAGAGGATTCCCTTTTCATCAAAACTGAATCGCGCGTTGGATTCGGGGTCCGAGGTCATCGTGACCTGGCGCGTCTTTCCGGTGCGCAAATCGTGCAGATAAACGTCGCCCTGAAAAACGTAGAGCTTCAGCGTCTCCGCTTTGTTGCGCTCGCCGGGATTGGACGAAAGCCAGCGCTTGTCATCATCAGCGACTTTGCGGGGCGTGGCGCCGGGCGAATTCACTGCGAGTTCATACTGCTCGGTGCGGTCGGCGCGCTCCGGGTTCCACTGGAAGTAGAGCTTCGTGCCATCTTCCGACCAGCGAATCTGCGTGGGTGCCGTGCCGCCCCACTTGCCGGGCTCACGAGAAATCGCCTCGAGTGTCAATTGTGGCTCGGCCTTCGCCGGCGCCTTTTTCTTTCCGGCGGATTGCGCCGCTAAGGGCGTCACGTTTGCCGCCAGCATCGAAAACACGAGAAGAACGACGCTCAACGTCGCCACACCACGCTTCATTTTTTGCCTCCGCATCATCCGCTTGTCGCCACGCACGGCACTCGCTCCCGGTCCGGGACGCCAAGGCCGCTGCATGATACGGGCGGGAAACTAACACGGTTCCGCAAAGGCGCTCAACAAAAAAGACGACCTGGCAGGACTGGCGGTTGGTTGCAGTTGCGCGAAGGTTGTAAAATGCACCGCACATGTTTACCTGCCGCGAATGCGAGCGCGAATTGAATCAGGCAACGGAGGTGTGTCCATTCTGTGGCGCCGAACTGACCGGCGAAGAATCGCCGTCGGAGGCCGCTCCGAAGAAGAAGAAATGGCCGGCGATGATCATCCGCTACGGAATACTGCTCGCCGCCATCTGGGGATTCTTATGGTATGTGTTGCCGGAGCGGCGCGGGAGCGAGGCCGCCGAAATTGCAGAGGAACGAGCCATCCGCGCCATGCGCGTTGCGGGCGCGTCGCTCGCCGCATATGCCGATGCGCAGGGCGGCAATTTTCCGCCATCGTTGGAGGCCTTGCCCGGTGAATCCGGCGAGCGTGTGCGCCAAGCAGCACAGGCGGCGCTTGCCGAGGGCTACGATCTCGAGTACACACTGCGGCCGCCGGATTCGAGCGGCACGCACCGGCAATTTATCCTGCTGGCGCGCCCGCGAAATTGGAGCTATCGAAATTTCTATCTGGATGAGACGGGAATTCTGCGCGCGACGCGCGAAAACCGGTCGGCCTCGGCGCAGGACGCGCCCGTCTGAACGCGACTTGTGCCTAGAGACCTATGTGAAACGGAGACGAAGGATGAATGAGCTTAGAGCGCGATTTCTGCTGTCGTTTATTTTGGCCGCGGTGTTCCTGCTCCCGGCTGCGCAGGCACAACGAGCAAACTTCGCCGTCGGGCCGGTGAGCGCTGCGCCCGGGACGCGCGCTTCGGGATTTCTGGAGGTGTCGGCGCGAGGCGCGGACCCGGGCACGCGAATTCCCATCACCGTGATACAAGGCGCAAAAGCCGGACCCGTGCTCGGGCTAGTGGCGGGCACGCACGGGTACGAGTATGCGCCGATTCTGGCCATGCAGCGCTTCCCTTCCAAGGTGGATCCGAAGGAGCTTGCAGGAACCGTCATCGTCGTGCACGTGGCAAACATGCCGTCGTTTCTCGCGCGGACGATTTATTACAGCCCGGCGGACGGCAAGAATCTGAACCGCGTCTATCCGGGCAAGGCAGATGGCACGCTTTCCGAGCGCATCGCCGAGGTCATCACACGGGAAGTGATTGACCGCTCCGATTACGTTGCCGATCTACATTGTGGCGACGGCAACGAGGCATTGCGGCCATATGCCTATTGGATGACGAGCGGAACACCGGAAGTGAATGCGAAATCCCGGGAGATGGCGCTGGCGTTTGGTTTGGACCACATTGTGATTGACAACGAGCGAAGCAGTGACCCGGCCAAGTCTGCGTACACGGCCAACACCGCCATCACGCGCGGCAAGCCGGCCATCACCACGGAAACTGGCGGGGTCGGCCAGACCGATTCGGAAAGCCTTGACCTCGCCGAAGCCGGCGCCTTCAACCTGCTGAGACATTTCAAAATGTTGCCGGGCGAACCGAAGCGTAGCGAACACCCCAAGTGGATCGACCGCAATGAAGTGCTGCGCGCAACAGAAACGGGAATCTTTCAGGCGCGAGTGAAACCGGGAGTCAGCGTTTCCGAAGGCGCTTCGCTTGGCGTCTTGACGGACTTCTTCGGGAAAACGGTGCAGGAAATTCGCGCGCCATTCTCCGGTGTTATACTCTACGTGGTTGCCACCCCTCCAGTCAGTCAGGGCGAGCCTTTGGCCATGGTGGGGCGCGTGAAAACGACCGAATAGAATCAGGGGATCTAGACCGAATGAGTCCGGGTCGGCCGCCGCGAAATGAAACCCGCGGCTGCGCTGGCACATCCTAATCGCGTCCCCAGCACGCTATCCCCAGTTCAACGCTGCTATGACTGTGACTATTAGCAGATTAATGGCACGGCGGCGCTTGCCGGCTTTTCTTGGAGTGCGAAAGTTTAATAATTCCGTGTCGGGGAAGCCATGACGTCAAACAGCTTGAGAATGATTGGTGTTCTGGCGCTCG
>DASYRO010000123.1:0-5261 GCA_036004385.1 Candidatus Acidiferrales bacterium | reverse complement strand
GAAAGAAATCCGCCGCCGGCCCATTTGTAGCTGTTATCAACGGCAGGCGAGACGATAAATTGTCCCTGCGCGTCGCTGTCGTAAAACTGCGTGCGCTGCGGATCTTCGGCGCCGGCGAGATCAGGACGCGTATTCTTCATGCCCAGCGGCTTGAAAACGCTGTGCTCCATATAGGAAAGAAATTCCTTCTTAGCGGCGACTTCCATTACCGCGCTGATCAAGTTAAAGCCATACGTCGAATACGAATACTTCGCGCCCGGCGGCGCGACGAGCGGATCGTTTTCAAAAATGGTCAGCCCTTCGCGCACGTTCTGGAACGGCCTGTTGAGTAAGAACTCGTCGCCTTTGTAATGCCGAATGCCGGCGAGATGACCGGCCAGCAGGCGCGTGGTGATGACCGCGCCCTTATCAGGAAAGTCCGGAATATATTTCTGCACCGGTGCATCGAGATCGAGCCTCCCTCGTTCGACTAGCAAGGCCAATCCTGCGGCAGTGAGAGGTTTTGAGACGCTGCCGATGCGAAACCGTGTGGACGTCGTAACGGGCGCCTTCGTCTCCCAGTCCGCGTAGCCGAATCCTTCCGACCAGATAATCTTTCCGTCGGCGGCTACCGCAACGGCAAGGCCGGGAACTTTTGGCGCCAGTTGCGACTTGACGAGCTCCCGCGCGCGTACGATGGCTTCGGCGAGTGATCCCGGCGGCGAAGGACTCTGCTCGGCAGCACGATATGCGGCCGCAAAGAAGGCCAGCGCGAGAAGGCATACCGAACTGAATGCGAGAAATCCGCGGAAACGAGTGGATGACGGGGTTCTCATGCGCGCAATTTAGCGCGAATGCGATGCGCGGGCAACGGGCATTTACCTGCTTCCCCGTACAAGTGAGGATTCAGGTCCCGAGGACAAAATCGGAACGGCCTGCGAGAAGAGTTATTTTCGCGGGCGAGATTCGGGCGGCACCATTTTGTTGACTCGGTAATACAGCACCAACTGGCCGTAATGTTCACCGGAATGCTCCACCACGCTGTCCCAGAGTCCATAGAGCGTCACAGTCCAGCGGCCGATTTGAACCGAGGATTTCAATTTCTCGTCACCCGTAGCCTCGATGGCTTTCGCGCCATCGGCGTACGCTTTCTTCACGTAGGCGACGATGTCCGCCTTAGTTTTGAAATTCGCGCGCGGGGGATCTTCTTCCTTTGGACGCAAGCCCTTGGATACCTCTCCCACGTAGTTCGCATAGCCTGCGGCGTGCAGCAACTGCTCGGCAAACGAACGCACCTCCGGCGTGGGTTTCCAATCGTATTTGTCCTCCGGAAAATCTTCGGCCATCGCGGTCAGCTTGCCGCCGATTTCGTTCCAGCTTTTGACGAGATCTTTGGTGATTGTGCTGGAAGCCGGCGTCGCCTTGCCCGCTTGGGCTCCGGCGCCCGCCGCACAGACCAGCAGCGCGCAGACCAGTATTAAGACATGCGCGCAAATTCCGTGATTCAAATTCTTCATGTGAAGCCTCCAAGGCTGACCCGCGAAGTCCGGGCGCGACTCTTTTCAAATCCTTCGGCCTACCCACGGATGCAAAAACTCTAATCCCTCGGCAGGCAGTTTGACAAGCTGAATGAAGGTGCGAAAAAGGCACGCTGAGCCGCGCGGAAGTTGGGGTGTGTCGCGGGGTTGAGTACAATGGTTCTTTGCCGCTTTCGCGGAAGATAGCATGCCCAAAATCAATCAACTCAAGGCCACCGTCGAACCGAGCGACGTGGAAACGATCATCCGCGGAGAATCCGCCGATCCGTTTCGCACTCTCGGTCCCCACGAGCTTCAAAGGAAAGTCGGCTCATTCGTATCGGTGCGGGCTTTTTTGCCACGCGCCAAAGAATTGGAAGTGGTGCCGCATGGCCCCGGCTCGCCGGTCCGGGCTGAGCGCATTCACGATGCGGGATTCTTTGAAGCCGTACTGCCGACGCCGAAAGGAAATGAGAGAGTTGACTACTGTCTTCGCGTGACTTTCTACGATGGCCATACCGACGAAATACTCGATCCTTATTCCTTCCCTTCTCTCCTTTCCGATTTTGATTTGCACCTCATCGGCGAAGGCACGCACTACGAAAAATATGAGAAGCTCGGCGCGCACGTGCGCTCTGTGAACGGCGTGAGCGGCGTGCACTTCGGCGTGTGGGCACCCAACGCGCGGCGCGTGAGCGTAGTCGGTGATTTCAATTTATGGGACGGACGTGCGCATCCCATGCGCGTTCGTGGCGCGAGCGGCGTCTGGGAACTGTTCATCCCCGGGCTCGACGAAGCGCTGATTTATAAATTCGAAATTCTCACGTCCGCGGGTCCGACCCTAAAAGCCGATCCGTACGGATTCTGGAGCGAGTTGCGGCCGAAGACGGCTTCCATCGTCGCGGACATTGAGCGCTACCAGTGGCAGGACGCGGACTGGTGCGCCGCGCGAGAAAAACGCGACTGGCTCGCAGCGCCGATTGCGATTTATGAAGCGCATCTGGGCTCGTGGCGGCGCGGCGGGCCTGATGGCAAGAGCTGGCTGAGCTACCGTGAATTGGCCGAGCACATGGTGCCCTATGTGAAGCGGATGGGCTATACGCACATTGAACTGATGCCCGTGATGGAACATCCCTTCGACGGGTCTTGGGGTTATCAGACGGTGGGGTACTTCGCAGCTACCAGCCGCTTCGGCGCGCCCGCGGACCTGATGTTCTTCATTGACCGCTGCCACCGCGAAGGCATCGGCGTGATTCTCGATTGGACCCCGGCGCACTTTCCGCGTGACGCGCACGGGTTGGCGCACTTCGACGGCACGCATCTCTACGAGCACGCGGATCCGCGCCGCGGCGCCCATCCGGACTGGGGCACGCTGGTTTTTAATTATGGCCGCAACGAAGTCCAAAATTATTTGATCTCGAACGCGCTTTTCTGGCTGGACAAGTATCACGTGGACGGGCTGCGCGTGGACGCTGTCGCTTCCATGCTCTATCTCGATTATTCGCGAAAGCCCGGCGAGTGGATTCCCAATCCGTACGGCGGACGCGAAAATCTTGAAGCTGTGGCGTTTCTAAAACGCTTGAACGAAGTGGTGCACGCGCGGCATCCCGGCGTGCTCACCATTGCGGAAGAATCTACGTCCTGGCCGATGGTGTCGCGGCCGACGTATCTGGGCGGACTGGGCTTCAGCCTGAAATGGAACCTTGGCTGGATGCACGACACGCTCGATTATTTCAGCAACGACCCGGTGCACCGCAAATATCTTCACAACCGGATGACATTTTCGATGCTCTACGCTTTCACGGAAAATTTTGTTCTGCCGTTCTCACACGATGAAGTCGTGCATGGCAAGCGCTCCCTCATGGGTCGCATGCCGGGCGATCAGTGGCAGCAGTTTGCCAATCTTCGGCTGCTCTTCGGCTACATGTATGGTCATCCCGGAAAGAAGCTTATGTTCATGGGCGGCGAATTCGGGCAATGGATTGAGTGGGACCACGACCACAGCCTGGATTGGCACTTGCTCGATTACGACACGCATCGCGGCGTGCACCGCCTGGTCGAAGATTTGAACCGTCTCTACAAAAACGAGCGGGCCCTTCACGAGGTTGATTTCGACTGGCCCGGCTTCGAGTGGCTGGACTGCAACGACGCCGACGCGAGTGTGCTGGCGTTTTTGCGCCGCGCGCGCAATGCGAATGATGCCGTGGTAGTGGTCTGCAATTTCACACCGGTGGCCCGCCAGGATTACCGCGTTTGGGTGCCGGAACCGGGTTATTACAAGGAACTGTTGAATACGGATGCCGCCCTCTACGGAGGCGCAAACCTCGGCAACTATGGTGGCGTCCACGCGGAACCTATTCCGTGGCTCGGCCACGATTATTCACTCCGGCTCAGACTTCCACCGCTCTCGGCAGTTTTTCTAAAGCTCCAGCGTACATAAGCCATTCCAGTTATTCGCATTCTCAACCGGTTCCAGGGAACATTTCCACGCGTCCGTGCGTTCCTACGACTGGCGGCAGGACAAGGAGGAATTCCTATGAACCAAAGACGAGTCTGGCTTGTGGCAGTGGCGCTGACGCTGGTGTTGGTGATGGCGGGTTCTCTGGTGACATCGGTGACCCGCGCCCAGGGCAGTTCGCAATCCGGTGACAAATGGCTGCACGTCAGCGTAGTTTCCCGCGAAGCGAATGGCGAAACGGTGCGCGTCAACGTGCCGTTGTCGCTTGCAGAAAAAGTGCTGCCGGCGATTAACAAAGACAAACTTCAGGGCGGCAAGGTGCGTGTCCGCGAATTGGAGATGAACGGCGTGGACATACGTGCCATTCTCGACGCGGTGAAGAATACAAAGGACGGCGAGTTTGTCACCGTGGAGAGCCACAAGCAAAATGTGCGTGTGGCCAAAGAAGGCGGCTACCTGATTGTGAAAGTTCGCGAAATGAAGGAGCCCCGAAAGACGGAAAAGCCGGAGCAGACGCCATCTGCGCCGTACGAAGAGCGAGTGGACGCACGCGTTCCCATGTCGGTTGTCGAAGCGTTGCTCTCCGGTGCCAAGGATGAGTTGGATCTTGTGGCCGCGATTCGCGCGCTTGCCGCGCATGGCGACAGCATTCTGGTGACCGTCGAGGACCGGCAGAATACCGTGAAGGTCTGGGTGGATTCGAAAAACGCCGGACAATAGGAGGCTGCGATGTCCGTGAAAATGGTGCTCCTGACCGGAACGCTCGTGGTGACCGGAATCGTGGCCGACACCGGGATTATCGGCGTGCGCGTCCACGAAAAGAAACCCGAGGGCACGAACCTGAGACTTTACGTGCCAGCGATCCTTGTCCCTGCGGCGATGAGAATCGCCCCGGTTCGCGAACTGAACCGAGCGGCCATGCGCGCCAAAGAATTTTTGCCGGCCATGCGCATCGCCGTGGAAGAGCTCGAGCGCATCCCGGACGGGCCGCTCGTGGAGGTCGACAGCCCGCGCGAGCATATCCGCATCGTCAAGAGCGGCGGCTCGCTGGTCGTGGACGTGGACAATGCTCGGGAAACCGTGCACGTCTCCGTGCCGTTGAGAATGGTCAGCAACCTGGCGCGCGACCTGGAATCGCGGGCCGACCAAGGCACTCCAGAGCCGAGGGAGCGATTTCGGTAGGCCAATACGGATCACTTGACGTCAAGTAGCGGTAGTAGGAATATGCGGCGGGTTCGTCCCCGTGAGGAGGGAACGAGATGAAAACCACGCTGAGAATCCTAGCTTTCTGTGTGGCAATCGTTCTG
>DASYRO010000122.1:0-4140 GCA_036004385.1 Candidatus Acidiferrales bacterium | reverse complement strand
GTCGGTCCGGGTGCGAGCGTGCCTGCCGACGCCGACGTGATTGACCTGGGCGACGCGACTCTGCTGCCCGGCTTCATTGACGCGCACGTCCACCTGACCGGCGAGTACCGCACCGATTTCCGTCAGGGCATTATTGATAGTCTTCAGAAGCCCATCGCCGAGCAGGCGTTGGACGCCAGCGTCAACACGCGCAAGACATTGCTGGCAGGCTTCACGACGGCGCGCGACCTTGGCGCGACCGATCAAACCGACGTGGGCCTGCGCAACGCCATCCGCAACGGCAAAATTCCCGGCCCGCGCATGCTCGTCACCGTCCACGCCATCGGCGCCACCGGAGGACACTGCGACATGTATCAGGCCGGCGCGCGGCAGGGAGTTTTCCCGGAAAGCTCTCCATCGGAAGGCATCATCACCGGCGCCGACGAGGCGCGGCGCGCCGTGCGCATCGCCCACAAATACGGCGCGGACGTGATCAAAGTCTGCGCCACCGGCGGCGTCCTTTCGCTCACCGACGCGGTGGACACGCCGCAACTTACGCAGGCGGAACTCGACGCGCTCGTGGATGAAGCGCACGCCCTGCGCTTGAAGGTTGCCGCGCACGCCCACGGCGCCGAAGGCGCCAGGCGCGCCATCCGCGCCGGCGTGGATTCCATCGAGCACGGCACGTTTCTCGATGACGAAGCGCTGGACTTGATGAAGTCGCGCGGCACCGTGCTCATCCCCACGATGATGGCCGCGCAGGGGCTCCGTGAACGCTTGCAGACGCCGAATGCCTTTCCTCCGGCGATTGAAGTGAAAGCGCGCGCCGCGATTGCCGCGCTGGACGCCACGATCCGGAAGGCTATCGCCAAGGGCGTAAAGATCGGTTTCGGCACGGACGCCGTCGTCTATCCGCACGGACGCAACGCGGAAGAATTCCATCAACTCGTGGATCACGGCATGAAACCCGTGGAGGCGTTGCGCGCGGGCATGTCCGTGGACGCGGAGCTGCTCGGTATCGCGGACCGCGTGGGCACGCTGGAGACTGGGAAATTCGCCGACGTGATTGCCGTGCCCGGCGACCCGCTTCGCGATATTCGCGTCACCGAAAAAGTTTTCTTCGTGATGAAAGAAGGCATCATCTATCGCAACGACAAAGCGAAGTGAAACCTTCTATATCGCAAATGAACGAAGATTAAGACAGATATACGCAGATGTCGGGGTGGTCTTTCGCGTTCTGTCCCGGTGGCTATCGCCGGGAAGACCGCCCTTTGAAGTGCTTTTCGCGCATGGCAGCGTGCGTCACGCGAAACGTTGACCCGCCTGGATTCGTCCAAGTATTCTGTAATCTCCCGGCCATTGTGACAGGGGTGTTTTCAAATGGAACTTGTTCGGCGGATTGTGCTCGCCAGTGTCTTGTTTTGCTTGACCGGCGCGATATGCGCTGCGGAAGAGGCGCGCATTGAAGGCGTGGTGCGCGACGCCCAGGGCGCCGTGGTGCCGTCGGCGGAAGTTTCGCTGCGCACGGCGCAGCAGGCCGTGGTGGCCACAACGCAGACCGATGCGCAAGGGCGTTTCAAGTTTGAAGACCTCGCGCGCGGAAGCTACCTGCTGGTGGTGACCGCGCCGGGGCTCGCCGAGCGCCGGCTGGCGGTGAAAACCGGCGCGGGCGCTGTCGAAGTGATGCTGACAATCGGTGAGATGCACGCCGAAGTCACGGTGACGGCCACGCCCGGGCGCATCGAGTCCACGCAGGATGCCGCGCAGTCCGTTGTGGTCATCGGCGCGGACGAACTCGAACGCCGCGCAAAAAGCGTCGTCGCGCAGGTGGCCGAAGGCTCGCCGGGCGTGCATTTGCAGCGCACCAGCCCGACCATCAGCGGCATCTTCGTACGCGGGCTGACCGGAAACAAAGTGAACGTGTTTGTGGACGGTGTGCGCTATTCGACGAGCGCCATGCGCGGCGGCATCAACACGTTCATGAATTTAATTGATCCGACGAACCTCGAGGCCGTGGAGATTCTGCGCGGGCCGAGCAGCGCCCAGTATGGCAGCGACGCACTCGGCGGCAGCGTGCAGTTTCTGACGCGCACCCCGGCGCTTAGCGCGGGCACGCCGGCATTTCACGGACGCACCAGCTCGTTTTTCAACAGCGTGGACGCTGGCTTCGGCTCCAACGCCAGCCTGTCTTACGCAGGGAAAAAATTAGGCGTGGTGGCGAACCTCGCCGGGCGTCGCGCAAACGGATTGCTGGTAGGGCAGGGGCTTGATTCGCACGCGGCGGTCACTCGCTTCTTCGGGCTACCGTCGACCGTGCTGGTGGGCGGACGCTTGCCGGGCACATCGTTTACACAATACGGCGGGATGTTTCGCGCGAATTGGACGCCGGTGACGGGCACAAGCATCACCGCAAATTACATTCGCGGGCAGCAGGACGGCGGGCGGCGCTATGACCAGTTGCTCGGCGGCGACGGCAACCTGATCGCCGACCTGCGCAACCTGATGAATGATCTGTTCTACCTGCGCTTCGATCGCGCGAGAGCCGGCTGGCTCGACGACGTTGTGTTCACTTACTCGTTCAACGCGCAGCGCGAAGAGCGCGTCAACCAGGTCGGCAACGGCAACCCCAACGGCAACATCACGCACGAGCGCGAGCGCACCACCGCGCACGGCGTGCAGGGCATGGGCATGAAGCAATGGACCGCGCGGCTCAGTTCCATGCTCGGCGCGGAGTTCTACCACGAGCGCATAGCCGCGCCGGCGTTTGCCTTCAATCCGGTGACCAGCACCATCACGCTCACTCGCCCGCGCGTGCCGCACAACGCGCACTACAAGAGCGGGGGAATTTATCTGCAAAATATTCTGGAGCTGGTGCCGCGCAAGCTGCGCCTCGTCGGCAACGTGCGCTACTCCGCGGCCAGCTACCGCGCGCGCGCCGCGGATTCGCCGCTCGTCGGCGGGCTGCCCTTGTGGCCGGACGATTCGCTTCGCGCCAGCGACTGGACCGGGCGCGTCGGCGTCAGCTTCACGCCGGTGGAACCGCTCACGCTGGCGGCCAACATCAGCCGCGGATTCCGCGCGCCACACATGACCGACCTCGGCACTCTGGGAATTACTGGCAACGGTTTCGAAGTGGCCGCGCGGGATATCGCCGGTCTGGGCGGCACGGTGGGCTCGACGGCGGACAGCACGGCGGCTTCCACGGGCCGCGCGGTCACGCAGGTGCAGCCGGAGACGAATTGGAGCTACGAATTCAGCGCGCGCGTGCGGCACAGCCGCTTCGAAAGCGATCTGGCGTTTTTCGTCAACGACATTCACGACAACATCACCAAGCAATCGCTGATTCTGCCGCCGGGCGCGGTGGGCACTTCGCTCGGCGGACAAATCATCACTGCGCAGAATGCCAACGGTGTGGTCTTCGTGGCCGCGTCCTCGAGCCAGGTGCTGGTGCGCACGAATTTCGATAACGCGCGCATCTGGGGCGTCGAACACGACATGGAAGTGAAGCTGGCCTCGGCGTGGTCGCTGCGCAGCGTTTTCAGTTATGCGCACGCCCGCGACACGCGGACAGGCCTGCCGCCGAATATCGAAGGCGGCACCCCCGCGCCGGATGGCTGGCTGAAGCTGCGCTACATGCCTGCGGCGTCGCGCTTCTGGGTGGAGCCTTACGTGCACGCGGCCGGGCGGCAGAGCCGGCTCTCCAGTCTGGATCTCTCTGACCGGCGCGTGGGCGCGGAACGCTCGCGCGGAAACATCGCCAATTTTTTTGCCCGTGGCGCGCGCGTGCGCGGAATGATCGGTCCCGGGCCGGACACTCTTTTCGGTACGGCCGACGACGTGTTGCTGGCTACCGGCGAAACGCTGCTGCAGGTGCAAGACCGCGTGCTGGGCGTGGGCGTGAATTCCGCGCCGATGCTGCGCGCGCTGCCCGGTTACGTCACCTTCAACATTCGCGGCGGGTTCCGCCTCGGCGAGCGCCACGACTTTACCGTGGACTTCGAGAATATCGGCGACCGCAACTATCGCGGCATCTCCTGGGGCGTGGACGCGCCCGGCCGCGGCGTCACGCTGCGGTATTCCGCGCGGTTCTAGAAAAGCCGCGGGCGTGAAGCCCGCGCTACGAAACCTTCCTCCCCGGCATCTCAACGTGTTGTAATTTGA
>DASYRO010000121.1:0-3479 GCA_036004385.1 Candidatus Acidiferrales bacterium | reverse complement strand
GTGCCGAAGCCCGCGGCGGAGCGCGACGTTTCCATCACCGCGTGGCTGCGCACGATGATGTCCGCGCCCTTGAACACGCCGGCCTCCATCATCACCACTTTGGATTCCGGCGGCATCATTTCTTCCGCGGGGCAGCCGTAGACGGTGACCGTACCGGGCGTGTTGGTGCGCGTGAGAAATTCAGCGATGGCGATGGCCGCGGCCAGACCCACCGGTCCTTGCGAGCTGTGCTGATCGCCATGGAACGGCCCTTGCGTGCCGCGCAGCGCGTCGTATTCGACGATGACGCCGAGATTCGGCCCGGTGGTGCCCTTGCGATACTTGGCGACGAACGCGGTCTTCAGTTCGCCGACGCCGATGGTCACGTCGAAATCGTGCGCCTTCAGATAGGCGGTCAGCTTTTCGACGGCCTGCGTTTCCTGAAAGCCGACTTCGGGATGCTTGGTGATCCAGTCGCTCATGGGCTGGAGATCGGTTTCCCAGAGTTGCTTGACGCGGGCGATGACGGTGTCGCGCTGCGGATTGGGCGCGGTCAGCTTGGCGACCATGGGCTGCACGCCGAGCGTCCGTGCCAGCTCGTTAATTTGTTTCACGATGTCGCGCGCGACTTCGCGCTCCGTCGGTGTATCCTGCGCGGCGCTCGCCGAGGCGAGCAGCAGCAGCGCCAGCGCGCTCAAAATCATTCTGCGCATAAGTCCTCCTCGAAGAAACGCGGAGAGTGTGGCGCAGGATTGCGCAGGCGGTCAAGCGCGAGTCTGCGGGCGATGGCCCGCCGCGAGCCGCACTTTACTCGCGCGTGCGAGTGTCCTATACTGCGCGTCGCAGCCATCCAGGCCGGGATTTTTTCAGGCACTCGCCGATCGGCAGTGTCTGGCGCCGGGCAAAAGGAGACTCCCATGAGAAAGATTTTCACGATTCTGCTGGCAATCGCTTTCGTGGCCGCGGGTCTGGCCGCACAGGAAAAAGCCAAGAAAGAAAAAAGCGCGAAGGAATACCGCGTCAGCGGTTACATCGTGCGCACCAACGCGGCCGAGTCCACGCTCATCGTCAAAAAAGGGAATCAGGAAAAAACGGTCATCTACAACAGCTCCACTTCGTGGACGCAGAATTCCAAGCCGGCGGAGATGAGTCTCTTCAAGGATAATGAGAACGTCATCTGCTTCGGCACCTATGACGAAAAAGGACGTCTCGTCGCCCGGCGCATCGACTTGCGCGCGAAGAAAATGTGATTACGCACGCGGCCTCGCCGCGCGCATTGCTGCCATACAGCCGCGCCGCCAATCTGCCTGCCTTCCAATCCGCCGAGGCAGAATTTCGTGTCCCTGCACGCATCTAATCAAATGCCGCTTTCTGAGCGACGCCGCTCTCGTCTGCCGCGGGCAGATGAGCTATCATTGAGTTAAGTTCCCAGCCGACGGTCTAGCTTCGCGCAGAGGCAAGCCGCGCACGCCGCCGTTTGCCGTGAGAGAGCATGGCTACTCAACCTGACAAACTATCGCGCGCCCAGCGCCCGCAAAGACTGCGGATTCTCGACTTGGTGCGTCCGCACTGGAAGACGCTGACGATTGCATTCGTGGCCGTGCTGGGCGAAGCGCTCACCGACGTGCTCGAGCCATGGCCCATCAAGATTGTCGTGGACCACATCCTGCAATCCAAGGCGCTGCCGGGATGGTTGAGCGGGAGCGTCTACCGCGTGTTCGGGCACAATCCATTCGCCGTTCTCAACTTCGCCATCACCGCCGTGGCCACGATCGCCGTGGTCGGCGCCGTCAGTTCGTACATCGAAAAATACCTGACCACGAGCGTGAGCCAGTGGGTATCGCATGATCTGCGGACAACGCTCTACCAGCACATCCAGAGGCTCTCTCTGGCCGAGCACGACGAGGCACGCACCGGCGACTTGATCTCCCGCGTGACCAGCGACATCGAAGCCGTGCAGAACTTCATCTACTCCGCGCTGCTGGGCATCGTGGTCAGCCTGCTTACGCTTTTCGGCATGATCGGCGTGATGTTCTATATCAACTGGCGGTTTACGCTGATCGCGCTCTCCATCGCGCCGGTGCTCTTCCTCGTGGTGTTCTACTATACGCGGCGCATCAAGAAAGCCTCGCGGGCCGTGCGCAAGAAGGAAAGCGAACTCGTCTCCAACGTGCAGGAAGTGCTGACCTCCATCCGCGTGGTGCAGGCCTTCGCGCGGGAAGATTACGAGCAGCAGCGCTTTGAAAACGAGAGCATGGAGAACGTGGAAACCGCGCTGGCCGCGCGCAGCATGAAGGCGAAACTTTCCCCGGTGGTGGAAGTCATCATCGCCGTCGGCACGTGCCTGGTGCTGGCATACGGCACGCGGCTGGCTCTGGCCGGGCAGCTCACCCCCGGCGTGCTCATTGTCTTTCTGCTGTACCTGAGCAAGATGTACAAACCGATGCGCGATCTTTCCAAGATGACGGACACCGTCTCCAAAGCGCTGGTGGGCTACGAGCGCATCCAGGAGGTGCTGGAAATTGAAAGCCGCGTGCGCGATCTGCCGCGTGCGCGCCGCGCGCCGAAATTCAAGGGCCGCATCGAATTCGACAAGGTGACCTTCGGATATAACGGCGACGTGCCCGTGCTGAAGGACGTCAGCTTCCTCATCGAACCCGGACAGGTCGCGGCGATTGTGGGGCCCTCGGGCACGGGAAAGACGACCATCGCCAGCCTCATTCCGCGCTTCTACGATCCGCTCTCGGGCCGTGTGCTCATTGACGGCACGGACGTCCGCCGCTACAAACTGAAGTCGCTCCGCGACCAGATCAGCTTTGTCCTCCAGGAAACTCTGCTGTTCCGCACGACGCTCTGGGAAAACATCGCATACGGCAAGCCGGACGCTCCGTCGAAAGAAATCATCCGCGCCGCGGAGATGGCCAATGCGACGGAGTTCATCGAAAAAATGCCGCAGGGCTACGACACGATGGTCGGCGAGCGCGGCGTCACGCTTTCCGGCGGACAGCGCCAGCGCATCGCCATCGCTCGGGCCATCATTCGCAATGCGCCGATTCTGGTTCTCGACGAACCCACGGCAGGCCTCGACTCGGCTTCCGAACAGGCGGTCATTGACGCGCTGGACCGCTTGATGGAGGGGCGCACCTCCGTCGTCATCGCGCACCATCTGAGCGCCATGCGCCATGCCGACGTCATCTTCGTGGTGAAAGATTGCGAGCTTGTGGAGCAGGGCACGCACGAAGCCCTGCTGGCCAGCGGCGGGCTTTACGCCGAGCTGTATAAGACGCAGACGTCGGAAGCGGACGTACGACAGGCGGGTTAACCAGCAGGGGATCCAAGATGTAAACAGGAGTGGATAATGGCCAAGCAACGAACAAAACCCGGACATGCTTTCGTTTTCATACTGCTGCTATTTATTTGTTCGGCTCCCATTCTCGCGCAGAAGAATCTTGGACAGAAGGCGCCAGCACATTCCAACGGCCTGCGGGCAGTGATTTGGC
>DASYRO010000120.1:0-20298 GCA_036004385.1 Candidatus Acidiferrales bacterium | reverse complement strand
CGGCGCGCAGTGCGGATGCGGATTTGCCCGCCGTCCACTTTCGGCGCGAGGCCGTGCTTGATGGAGTTTTCGACGATAGGTTGCAGCAACATGCTGGGCACGTAGGCTTCCAGCGTGTCCTCGTCCAGCTCCTTGGCAATTTGAATTTTGTCCGGGCCGAAGCGGGCGACTTCGATATCCAGATAATCATCCACGAAGCCGAGTTCTTCGCGCAGGGACACGAAGTTCTCCTGCTTGCGCAGCAGGTGGCGCAGGATACTGGAGAGTTTGCGCACGACGTGGCGGGCCAGTTCCGGATCATAGCGGATAAGTGACGTCACGGTATTCAGCGTATTGAACATGAAGTGCGGATTTATCTGGCTGGAAAGCGCGGCCATGCGCGCCTGCAGCAGCAGCTCTTCGTTTTGTTTGAGGCGAGCTTCGATGCGCGTGTTATTCCAGATTTTGATGGGCACCGCGACGGCCATCACCGCGGCCAGCACTTCGAGCGGAAGCGTCCACCGACCGGGCGCCTCCAGCACGAACAGCCAGTTGGGCTGAACGGCCCGGCCGAACGTGGCATGCGCCAGCGCGTCGCGGCCGAGCTCCAGCGCGATTACCGCCGCCAGCGGCAACATCTCCCACGCCGCGCGAACGTTACGCGTCACGCGGAAAATCCAGCGCGGAATTCCCAGAAAAAGGAACGGACCGAAATTCCAGATGAGTTCGCGGTTCGGCAGCAGCGCGCGTATGAGTCCGCCAATCGCGCCGGCCAGCACCGCCAGCGGCGTCGCGATCCATTCGTGGTTGAAAAACGCCGGCAGGCTGACGATGGCGCCGCCGATGGAACCTGCTACGCTTCCGCCGAGAATGCCCAGCAGGAACGAGCCTTCCAGCGACAGATCGGCGAAACGGAATCCACCGACCAGCCGCAGCAGCACGCCCAGCACCAGCGTCGGCGCCATGAAGAGAAGCAACTGCATCTTCTCATCGGAGTTGCGCATTTCGGTGTAGAGCACCTTGCGGAAGGTGGCCGAACGCGCCAGGAGCGCCGCCATGGAGGCGGCCAGTCCCACCTTCAACACCAGCAGGAAAAGAAGGTCTTTGCCGGAAGTGAGTGTCTGCATCGGCGTAAAGAGAATGCGCGTTTCTACGTTAGCCAAAGCGCCATGCAAAGTAAAGCCGCGGCAGGCGCGATGGCGCGCAAGCTGCTACAATAGCCAGTTTGTGATGAAGCCAGCGAAGAACACAGTTCGCATCATCGCGCGCGCCCAGTTGCCCACGCGCTTCGGAAACTTTACGGTGCTGGGCATGCGGGGAGATTCCGCGGGCGAAGAAGCCGTGGTGGTGGTCCGCGGACGCCTGAACGGCTCGGTACCCATCGTTCGCATCCACTCGCAGTGCCTGACGGGTGACGTGCTCACTTCGCGGCGCTGTGACTGTCGCGCGCAGCTCGAACTCTCTCTGCGCATCATCGGACGGGCCCGCGCCGGCATACTGGTCTACTTGCCGCAGGAGGGCCGCGGCATCGGCTTGATGAACAAGCTGAAAGCGTACGAGCTGCAGGATTGCGGCAAAGATACGGTGGAGGCCAACCGCGAGCTGGGCTTCGCCGCTGATTCTCGCGAATATGGCTTCTGCGCTGCGGCGTTGAAGAAGCTCGGTGTCCGGCGCGTGCGCCTGCTCTCCAACAACCCCGACAAAGTCGCGCAACTCGAAGCCGGCGGAGTGAAAGTGGTCGAACGGCTGCCGTGCGAACCGCGTATTGCCAAACGCGCGCGGGCCTACCTGCGAACCAAACGCGACAAAATGGGCCACATTCTAAGCGACGTTTAGTTCATCGTTACCACGTTTCACGGCGTCAAAATATTCGAGCACTAGCAAGCTGAAAGGAGACGCAAATGAAAAAGGGAAAGTGGGTCGTATTGCTTGCGGCGCTGGTGTGCCTGGGAGCGACACCGGCGATGGCGCAGAGCAAGGCGCAAGCCAGCTTTGACAGGCTGAAATCGCTCGCGGGGGAATGGGAGGGCACGTCAGGCGGACTGACCTCGACAGTCTCCTACCGCGTCATTTCCAACGGCTCCGTACTGGAAGAAACCATGAAGAACGGCACCGAAGACACCATGATCACGATCTATCACCTTGATGGCGACCGTCTGATGGTGACGCATTACTGTGGCGCGGGAAACCAACCGCGCATGGTTGCGGCGCCGGATCCCAGCAAGCTGAATGTGTTCGCATTCAAATTCCTCGATGCGACAAACTTGTCCAGCACGCAGGAGGGCCACATGCGCGATCTGGTGCTGACGCTGGTGGACAAGGACCATCTTACGCAACAGTGGACCTGGCATACGCAAAACAAAGAAGAAAAAATGGAATTGTTCAAGTTCGCGCGGAAGAAATAACGCGCGAAAAACCCAAGGCGGCTCCACACACGACCGCCGCCAAACGACAATGACGGCGCACAGGCCATAAGCCTGTGCTACCCGCCGCCAACCATGTGCACAATTTCGTAGCGATCGCCGGCTTGGACGTGCGTCGTTTCCCATTTCGCTCGAAATAGGATTTCCAGGTTGCGTTCAACCGCCACGCGGCCCGGATGGACACCAAGATGAGCCAGCAAACCACTGACGGTGAGGCCGTCGGGGATGTCTTTATTTTCGCCGTTGATGATGACTTGCATGGGTCGTTCAGGGACGTGAACGGATCCCCCGCTTGATGATCGTGACGCGCGCAACACCAAGGCGTGAGTAAGCTCCCGCACTCCACTTGATGCTCAAGACGGGCGGGCTTTAGGTTTGAGCGAGTAGCGGATTTCGTCTTCGCCCGCGGAACTCTTCGCACGGATCACGAGTTCGGTTCCGCCAGGACCCATGCGCGGCAAAGGAAATGTCAGGTCCGCTCGGCCGTCGCTGTCAGTTTTCGCAGCAAAGTTCACAGGGCCTTTGGCGCCCGCTACGGCGACCTGAATCTCCGCGTCTCCCACGCCCGTGGCGCCGCCTTTCGACCTCACTTCCAATTTCAATGTCGCAGTGCCCGCCGAGAGCCATGATGCCGGATTCATGAGTTGCACCTGGATTCCAGGCGGAGGCTTTGGTGTAACTCGCTTAGCTTCGCCCGGCGAAGCAGACGGCGACGCCTCGAACACGAGCGCGCCGCTGCGCAATTCATCAATGATGGCGCGGTGCTGCTCTTCGAGGCGCTGGCGCAGCGAAGCGGGATTGAATTCCGGCGTCTGGCGAAATTCTTTGTAGCTGGTGACCCGGCGATGCAGGATGCGTCCCTTGGAATAAATCGTCGTGTCAATGACGGGGTTGGCGTCGCCGCGGTCTTCGGTCTGCACGTGATACACGACGTTGCCGACGCGCAGGTCCGTATTGAATCCGAAAATCACCGGAGCGGCGATGGCGTCTCCTCCGCAGCGCGCAAAATCAGGCGAACGACGCTCAAGGCTGATTGACCGCTGCGCCGTCGGGCCGCTATTATAGCAAGTTATTCTGGCACGCTTGAAATGACTGATAGCTACCTCATGCGCTATGTCCCGCTCCTGATTCATGTGATTGTGGCGGCGGGGCTGTCCGCACTGCTCATCCTCGTCTCGACGTTCGTCGGCCACCGCAAGCCCAGCCGCGCGAAACAACAGGCTTACGAGTGCGGGATTCTGCCGACTGGCGACGCGCGCGAGCCGTTTTCGGTCAGTTTTTATCTGGTGGCCATGCTGTTCATTCTGTTCGACGTGGAAGCCATCTTTTTCTATCCGTGGGCGTACGTATTCCGGGAACTCAACGTTTTTGGATTCGTTGAGATGATGTTGTACATCGCGATTTTGCTCGTCGGCTACCTCTATCTGTGGAAGAAAGGCGCGCTGGACTGGAACGAGTAAAGTTCCGCGCCGCCTCGAGACACACTCCATGGCGGAACCACAGGAACTCGAAAATCATGCCGTCGTGCGCAAGCTGAAGGAATGGGACGCGCGGGCCGTTGCAGAGGCCATTCTCTTCCGCGGCGAGTTGACCATCGTCGTGCCGCGCGCGCATCTGCGCCGTGCCGCCGAATTCCTCCGCGGCGACGCGGAGCTGGCATTCACGTACCTGTGCGATGTAACCGGCGTCGACCGCTTCCCTGCCGAGCCGCGCTTCGAGCTGAACTACCATCTGGTTTCCATATCACGCCGGGAACGTGTTCGGCTGAAGGTCCGCGTAGAAAGCGCGAACCCCGTGGTGGAAACCGTCACCAACGTCTGGCCCGCGGCCAACTGGCACGAGCGCGAAATTTTCGATTTGCTTGGAGTGCGCTTTGAGGGCCACCCGGACCTGCGCCGTATACTGATGCCGGAAGATTGGGAAGGCCATCCGCTGCGCAAGGATTATCCCGTCGAGGGCTACCGATAAAATGGCGAGCAGAGCCGCATCATGACCACTGTGCAGACCGCCACCGGCGCCGCGGAAACGATGGTCCTGAACATGGGACCGCAGCACCCGTCCACGCACGGCGTGCTGCGCGTACTGCTGGAATTGGATGGCGAAACCGTCGTTTCTGCAAAACCCGATATCGGCTATCTGCATACCGGCATTGAGAAAAACTGCGAAGCCAAAACGTATTCACAAGTCATCACGCTCACCGACCGCATTGACTATCTCGCGCCGCTTTCCAACAACCTGGCGTATTGCATGGCGGTGGAAAAGCTGCTGAGGCTTGAGGTGCCCAAGCGCGCGCAGTACATCCGAGTCCTGCTGACGGAACTTACGCGTATCGGCTCGCACCTGGTGTGGCTCGGCACGCATGCGATTGATCTGGGCGCGATGAGCATGTTCCTTTATTGCTTCCGCGAACGCGAAGAAATCCTGAAAATTTTCGAATTCGTTTCCGGACAGCGCATGATGACCAGCTACTTCCGCATTGGCGGCCTGGCTCTGGAACCGCCGCCGGACTGGCTGGAGCGCGTCCAGCGATTTATCGGAATGTTTCCCGCGCGTATCCAGGAATACGAAGACCTGCTCACACACAACCGTATCTGGCTGGGACGCACACAGGGCGTGGGCGTGATCTCCGCGGATGATGCCATCGCCTGGGGAATCTCCGGGCCGTCGCTCCGCGGCAGCGGCGTGGCTTTCGACCTTCGCAAGGCATTTCCCTACTCGAGCTACGACGAATTCGAATTCGACATCTGCACGCAGACGGCCGGCGACTGCTATGCGCGGTACCTCGTGCGCGTGGCGGAAATGCGCGAGAGCCTGAAAATCATTCGCCAGGCCATGGCGAAAATTCCCGCGGAAGGCCCCATCCGCAGCGAAGCGCCGGGCATCGTGCCGCCATCCCGTGAGGAGATGAAGACTTCCATCGAAGGCTTGATTTATCACTTCAAGATATTCACGGAGGGATTCGCACCGCCGCCGGGCGAGGTGCTCTCGGCGGTCGAATCGCCACGGGGAGAACTGGCCGTGTATGTGGCCAGTGACGGCACGCCCAAGCCGTGGCGCGTGAAATTCCGCGCGCCGTCGTTCGTCAACCTGCAGGCGCTGCCGAAATTGTGCGAAGGGCGACTCATCGCCGACGTCGTGGCCTGCATCGGCACGCTGGATATCGTACTCGGGGAAATTGACCGGTAATTTCGTGTGAGCTGATCGTCCCTATGACTCTGCCACCGCATCTGGAAGAAAACTTTGCGCAACTGCTGAAGCGGTATCCTGTGAAGCGCTCGGCGCTCGTGCCGATGCTGCTCTATGCGCAGGATGAGTTCGGTCACATCAGCGACGAGATGATTGCGGAAATTGCCCGGCGGCTCGACCTGAGAATTCTGAACGTCACCGAGACGCTGGCATACTACTCCATGCTGCGGCGCCAGCCAGCCGGAAAGTGCCACGTGCAAATCTGCACCAACATTTCCTGCAAGGTGCGCGGCGGAGACCAGCTCTGGCATCACGCGCAGAAACGCCTGGGCATCGGCCATAAACAAACCACGCCCGACGGAACATTCTCGCTCGAAGAAGTGGAGTGCATCGGCGCATGCACCGGTGCTCCGGCGGTTCAGGTCAATTACGACTTTTACGAGAACCTCACTCCTGAAAAACTCGACGCTCTGCTCGACGAATTTCAGGCCGGCAGAAAACCGTCGCCGGTGCCGTACACTTCCGGCGCCATTCACGAGCGGCATTCCGCGGAAGTGCCCGTCATCAGCCGGCGATTCGGCATCAAGGACTCGCGCAAGATCGACGTCTATCGCCAGCACGAAGGCTATCAGGCGCTGGAAAAAGCGCTGAAGGAAATGACGCCGGATAGCATCATCGAAGAAGTGAAAAAGTCCAACCTGCGCGGGCGGGGCGGAGCGGGATTTCCGGCGGGGATGAAGTGGAGCTTCGTGCCCAAGGATTCGCCGAAACCGAAGTACATCATTGCCAATGCCGATGAAAGCGAGCCGGGCACGTGCAAGGATCGTCCGCTGATGGAATTCGACCCGCACCAGCTCATCGAAGGCATGATTATCGCCGGGCGTACGGTCAATTCGCATCAGGGCTACATTTACGTGCGCGGGGAATACCGCTACGTCCTGGACATCATGGACCAAGCAATTCGCGAGGCCTACGACAACGGGTTCCTCGGAAAAAATATTCTCGGCAGCGGATTCAACTTCGATTTGTGCACGCACACCGGCGCGGGCGCTTACGAGTGCGGCGAAGAATCGGCGCTGATGGAATCGCTTGAAGGCAAGCGTGGCTACCCGCGCATCCGGCCTCCCTTCCCCGCTGTGGTCGGACTGTACGGTTGCCCCACGGTCATCAACAACGTGGAAACGCTCAGCGCCGTGCCAAGTGTGATTCTGAAAGGCGCGGAGTGGTATTCAAATCTCGGCACACCGAAGAATGGCGGCACGCGGCTGTTCTGCATCTCGGGTCACGTCGAGAAGCCCGGGATTTACGAATTGCCGATGGGCTTCAACCTGCTGAAGATGATCGAAGTCGCCGGTGGCATGCGCGGCGGAAAAAAACTGAAGGCGGTGGTGCCTGGTGGAAGCTCGACGCCGCCGTTGAAGGCCGACGAATGCGATATCGCCATGGATTTCGATTCCGTGGCCAAGGCCGGCTCGATGCTCGGGTCGGGAGGCGTGGTCGTGCTCGATGAAGACACCTGCATGGTGGACTTCGCGCGGCGCATCATGAAATTCTACGCGCACGAATCCTGCGGCTGGTGCATCCCTTGCCGCGAGGGAACGTCGTGGATCAAACAGATGCTCGACCGCTTCCATAATGGCGGCGGCCGGACGGAAGATATTCCACTGATTGACGAGGCCGCGAAAAATATGTTCGGGCGGACGTTCTGCCCGTTGGGCGACGCCGCAGCGATGCCCACGATGGCGATCGTTAAGAAGTGGCAGAGCGAATTCGAGGAGCACCTGAGCGGGAGATGTCCCTACAAGCCGGCTGACGTGCCGGTGGGTGTGTAGCGCGGAGTTTGTCTCTGGGCATGCAGCGGCATAATGCCGCCGACAATAAAATGGTTGAACAGAAAATCATCACGTTCACGCTCAACGAGCGCAAGATGACGGTGCCCGCGGGCACGCTGGTGATTGAAGCCGCGCGGCGCCTGGGCATCGAAGTTCCTTCGTTTTGTTATTACCCGGGACTTTCATTGCAAGCGGCCTGCCGGATGTGCCTGGTCGAAGTTGAAAAGGCGCCGAAGATGCAGACGGCGTGCACCCTGGTGGCCACCGAGGGCATGGTGGTACGCACGGATACGCCGCAGGTTCATAAAGCGCGCAAGGACATGCTGGAGTTTCTGCTCACCAATCATCCCTTGGATTGCCCGGTGTGCGACAAGGGCGGCGAATGCGAATTGCAGGACATGACCTTCCGTTACGGCCTCGACAAAAGCCGCTTCGTCGAAGAGAAATTGCACACGCCCGAAGAGCAGTGGTCGCCGGTGGTGTACTACGACGCGCCGCGGTGCATCCTGTGCTTCCGCTGCGTGCGCGTGTGCGACGAGGGCATGGACGTGAAGGCGCTCGGAGTCGGCCAGCGCGGAGTGAACTCCGTCATCATCCCCAATGGCGAAGACCACCTCGAATGCGAAGAATGCGGCATGTGCATTGACATCTGCCCCGTCGGCGCGCTGACCAGCGGCGCGTACCGCTACAAAACGCGGCCGTGGGAAATGAGCTATGTGCCCACAGTTTGCGCGCACTGCTCCAACGGCTGCAAGACCACGCTGAGCGTGCGCAATAACGCCATCCTTCGTGGGAATAATCGCGATCTTTCCGGAATCAACAAAGATTTTCTTTGCATCAAGGGCCGCTACGGTTTCGACTTCACAAGCCACAAAGACCGGCTGCGTGTGCCGCTCGTGCGGCGCGGCGGCGAATTGAAGCCATCGAGCTGGGAAGACGCGCTGGCGGAAGTCGCCGCGCGGTTGAAAGCGGTGCGCGACGCGCACGGGCCGGACGCCATCGGCTTCATCGGTTCAAACCGAACATCGAACGAAGAACATTATCTGCTCGGCCGGTTGGCACGCGCGTCCATCGGCACAAACAATGTGGACCATCATCGCACAGTGGACTACGCCGCGTTGATGCAGGCTCTTGGCGAGCGTGCCGGCGCGGCGCAGGCCACCATGGAGCAGTTGTACGCGGCGAACGCGATCCTGCTCATCGGCAACAATCCAACAGATCAGAACCCGCTCGTAGCCTGGCAGATTCGCACGGCGATCCGCCATCATGGCGCGCGGCTCTACGTGATCAATGCGGAAGAAATCAAGATGCATCGCCAGGCGGCGAAATTTGTGCGCGTGGCGTCGGGCGCGGAGAGTGTGATCGCGCAGTGGCTGGCGACTCGCGAAGGAGACCTGGAGCTCGAAACCAGCCTGGAAATGATGGAGCTGAAGGGCGCGCTGGAAAAAGAAAACGACGTGGTCATCGTCTTCGGCGCGGAACTGCGCGGCGCAGCTCTGGCTCACCTTGTGAAATTCGGCAGTTCTCTGCGCGGCGAAACGCGATATATGGCTCTGGGCGACTACGCCAATTCCCGCGGCGCGGCGGACATGGGCCTGCTGCCAGACCGTCTGCCCGGCTACGCGTCGGTCAGTGACGCCACTGCGCGCGAGGCCTTCGGAAAGCTCTGGGGCGCGACGCTGCCGGAAACGCCCGGACTGGAAGCGCGGCAAATGCTCGCCGCCGCGGCCGAGGGGAAACTAAAAACACTGTATGTCGTCGGCGCGAATCCATTCAAAACGTTTGGCACGGGCACGCGGCCCGCGGGACTCGAATTGCTCGTCGTGCACGAAATGTTTTTGACGGAAACTGCGCGGGACGCGGATATCGTCCTGCCCGCGGCCTGCGCTTACGAGAAAAGCGGCACGGTCACGAACACCTCCGGCGAAGTGCAATTGCTGCGCAAGGCCATGGAAACGATGGGCACGCGCACCGACTTCGACATTTTGCGCATCGTGTCGCACCAATTGGCCCGCGCCGGCGTGGGCCTGGCAATTAATTTGCGCACGCCCGAAGCCGCGCTGGAGGAAATCCGCCGCAACGTGCGAGGATACGACGTGTCCTTGCCCGGCCTGCTCTCCGGCGGCGCCGAACGCACTGCGCCCGCCGTTGCGGCGAACGGCTACAAGCTGGGCGACGTCTCTGCGGAAAACATTTTCTCCGCGCGGGACACGCTCTTTACCAGCGGCACGCTGGGCCGCTACTGCTCGATGATCCAGGCCGTTCCGGAAGCGAAGAGCAAACCGTGAGCGATTTTCTCGCCCAACATCCCGTGCTGGCGACCTCCATCATCAAAGTTGTGGTGTTGATGGCGCTGATGTTGACGTCATTTGCATACCTGACGTGGTTCGAGCGCAAAGTCGTGGCGCACATTCAGTCGCGGTGGGGACCTTACCGCGTGGGCCCGCACGGATTGTTGCAGCCGCTGGCGGATGGCCTCAAATTGCTGTTCAAGGAAGACCCCACGCCAGGCGGGGTGGACAAGCTCATCTATTTTCTCGCGCCGTTTCTGGCGCTGGCGCTGGCGCTGAGCGCAATCGCGGTGATCCCGTTTGGCCCGGGCCAGTTTGAAATTTTCGGCCGCGCCACCGGCCTGCAAATCGCGGACTTGAACATCGGGCTGCTGTTCCTGTTTGCGATAACGTCGCTGGGAGTGTACGGCGTAGCGCTGGGCGGCTGGGCGTCGAACAGCAAGTATCCATTGCTGGGCGGGTTGCGCAGCTCCGCGCAGATGATCAGCTACGAATTGAGCATGACGATGTCCGTGGTCGGAGTAGTGCTAATCTCCGGAACATTTAACCTGCGCGAAATCATCGCACAACAACAGGGCTATTGGCTCGGGTTCATTCCCCGGTGGAATTTGGTTTCGCCGCCGATGCCGCAGTTACTTGGATTCCTGGTCTATTTCATCTCCGCCATTGCGGAGACGAACCGCGTGCCGTTCGATTTGCCGGAAGCAGAGACCGAGTTGGTTGCCGGCTTCCACACCGAATACGCGAGTTTCAAGTTCAGCATGTTCTTCATGGCCGAGTATTTCAACATGATCACCGTTTCATGCTTGGCGACCCTGCTGTTTTTCGGAGGATGGCTCTCGCCGTTTCCGTCAAGCAGCGTCATGGCCTGGACGCTGTACATTCCTACAGCGGTGCTGGCGGCGTGCGCGCTGATGCTGTTTCTGGACGGTTTGCGCTATACGACAAAGTCCGGACGCATCGTGCTGCCTGTGCTGGCGATCGTGGTGGCGGGGCTGGCGGTAATTTGCGCGTTGCCCGGCGCAGTGGAATTCGTGCAGGGCCCGTTCTGGTTTCTGCTGAAGGTATTTCTATTCTTGTTTTTCTACGTGTGGCTGCGCGGCACGCTGCCGCGCTTCCGTTACGACCAGTTGATGTCCTTCGGCTGGAAGCTGCTGCTGCCGGTTTCGATTGCCAACGTGATTCTGACCAGCGGCATGGTGCTGGTGACCCGGCGATGAGCGCCCAACTCATCGTGTTCTTCGTCCTTGCAGCCGTGGCCGTGCTCGGCGCGGTGAGCTTGATTGTGGCGCGGCATCCCATCCGCAGCGCGCTCTCGCTGATCGCCGTGATGGTCGCGCTCGCGGGACTCTATCTGTTGCAGGGCGCGGAGCTGGTCGCGGTGATTCAAATCATTGTGTACGCCGGGGCGATCATGGTGCTGTTTGTGTTTGTCATCATGCTGCTGAACGCCGGCGAAGAAGAGCGCACCAACCTGAGCCGCATGGCTCGCTATGTGGGCTTGCCGCTTGGGTTTTTCCTGATGCTGCAACTCGCCTGGTGGGTCGGGCGCGGCACCAGCGGAATGGCCCCGGCGGGAGGCATTTCTCCGGCGTTGACGAAAAATCTCTCCACACTTTTGTTCCGGAATTTTGCTTTACCGTTCGAGCTGACGTCCATTCTCATCCTCGTGGCCATCCTCGGCGCGGTGGTGCTGGCCAAAAGGGAGCGCTGACGTGGTGCCGCCGAGTTATTACCTCGTGCTGAGCGCGGTCCTCTTCGGACTGGGTGTGGTGGGATTTGTTTTCAAGCGCAACATCATCACGATTTTCATGTCCATCGAGCTGATGCTCAATGCCGTCAATCTTGCCTTTGTTACTTTCAGCCGCGTTGTGGGAAATCTGAACGGACAGGTTTTCGTGTTTTTCGTCATCGTGGTAGCCGCCGCGGAGGCCGCCGTCGGCCTGGCCATCATTATTCTGATTGCCCGGCATCGGCAGTCGTTGAACGTGGAGCGAGTGGATTTGTTGAAGCTGTAGCGGCGGGTTGATCCCGCCGCAGAGCCGCACAGAGGGGGCATAAAGCCCCCGTTACAACGTATGTTCATGCTGGATTATCTCTGGATGATTCCGGCGCTGCCGCTGGTGGGCGCGGCGGTCAATGGCCTGCTCGGCGGGCGCTGGCCCAAGCGCGCCATTGACGCGGTCGCCGTGGGTACGACGGGGCTCTCGTTCGTCGCGGTGCTGGAGCTCGTCCACGAATTCTTTTCCCTTACGCCGCAGCAGATTCCGTGGGTGAAATCCTACTTCCCGTGGATATTGGCCGGAAATTTCCGCGCGGATTTTGCGCTGCAAGTGGACCAGTTGACCGTGGTGATGCTGCTGGTGGTCACCGGGGTCGGCTGGTTGATTCACATTTACTCGACCGGCTACATGGCGGATGAAGGCGGCTACTACCGTTTCTTCTCCTATCTCAACCTGTTCATGTTTTTCATGCTCACGCTGGTGATGGCGGCGAACTATGCGCTGCTGTTCGTGGGATGGGAAGGCGTGGGGCTTTGCAGCTACCTGCTCATCGGATTTTTCTTTTTGAAGAAATCGGCGTCGGATGCCGGGAAAAAAGCCTTCATCGTCAACCGCATCGGCGACTTCGGCTTCATGCTGGGAATGTTTCTGATGTTCAAGACGTTCGGCTCGCTCGATTACGCCACGGTATTCAGCGGCGCGGCGCGCATGCCCGTCGAGCCGCTGGGCGCGGCCGGCGTGCTGACGGCGATTGCGCTGCTGCTGTTTGTCGGCGCGACGGGAAAATCCGCTCAGCTTCCGCTGTACGTCTGGCTGCCGGACGCGATGGAAGGCCCCACGCCGGTGAGCGCGCTGATCCACGCGGCGACGATGGTCACCGCCGGGGTGTACATGGTGGCGCGCTCCAGCGTCATCTACGCGCACGCGCCGACGGCCATGACGGTGGTCGCCGTCATCGGCTGCGTGACCGCGTTCTTCGCTGCCACCATCGGCCTCGCGCAAAATGACATCAAGCGCGTACTGGCGTACTCCACGGTCAGCCAGCTCGGCTACATGATGCTGGCGTGCGGCGTGGGTGCTTTCAGTGCCGGCATTTTTCATTTGATGACGCATTCATTTTTCAAGGCTCTGCTGTTTCTTGCCGCAGGCAGCGTGATCCACGCGTTACATGGTGAACAGGACTTGCGCCGAATGGGCGGACTGCGCACAAAAATTCCGTGGACCTACTGGACGATGTTGATGGCCACGCTGGCCATTTCCGGCGCGCCGCTTTTCTCCGGATTCTTCAGCAAGGACGCAATTTTGTGGAAGACGGCGTCGAGCACTTTCAGCACGCCACAAGGCAACCAACTGCTGTGGGCGCTAGCGCTGGCAACCGCGGTCCTCACGGCGATTTATATGTTCCGGCTGCTGTTCCTCGCATTTTTCGGCGCGCCGCGCTATGACGAGCACCGCGTGCACGTGCACGAAGCGCCGCGGAGCATGCTCGTTCCATTGGTGATTCTTGCGGCGCTTTCTATGGTCGGAGGCTTTGTGGGCGTTCCGGAATCGCTTGGCGGCGGCGACCGCATTGAACGTTTCCTCGCACCGGCGTTTGCAGCGGCGGAAAGTGCTGCGCCGGAAGCAACGACGGAACACGCGGCAAAATATTCGCACGCGCTGGAACTCGTACTGATGGGCGGCGCGATCTTTGGCGCGGCCGTCGGCGTGCTCGTCGCATGGCGGCGCTTCCTCGTGGGAAAACCCTCGCGGTTTGAAGGCACGGCGCTGCAAAAGAACCTGTCCACTCTCTTGCAGAGCAAATACTACGTGGACGAGCTTTACGACGCACTGGTGGTGCGGCCAATTCAGTGGCTATCCAACACCGTTTTCTGGCATGCGGTGGATGAGCGCGCGATCGACGGCACCGTCAACGGCTTGGCGGGAGCGGCGCGCGAAGTCGGCGAACGCGCGCGACTGGCGCAATCCGGCAACACGCGCAGTTACGCGACGTGGGTGGTGCTCGGCGCCGTCGCTGTTACTTCCATTTTGATTTGGCTGGTGAAATAACGTGGCGCGCGAAGGCTATCTGCTCTCGGTGGTGACGTTCCTGCCGCTGCTCGGCTCGCTGGGCCTGCTGGCGCTGCGCGGCGACGACCACGTGTGGCTGCGTCGCCTGGCGCTGGCCACCGCAGTGGCGAATTTTGTGCTCTCCCTGCTCATGCTGCGCGGATTTGACGCCGGCACGGCCGGCTACCAACTTGAAGAATTCTATCGATGGATTCTGTGGCCGCCCGTGAACTACCACCTCGGCGTGGACGGGCTTAGCTTGTGGCTCGTCATTCTGACCACGCTTCTGACGCCGATTGCCATGCTGGCGTCGTGGGAAAGTATCCAGAAGCGCGTAAAAGAATTTTTCATCATGCTGCTCGTGCTGGAAACCGGCATGATCGGCGTGTTTCTTGCGCTCGACCTGATTTTGTTTTTCGTCTTCTGGGAAGTCATGCTCGTGCCCATGTATTTCCTCATCGGCATCTGGGGACACGAGCGTCGCATCTATGCGGCGATCAAATTCGTGTTGTACACGATGACCGGGTCGATCCTGATGCTGGTGGCCATCATCTGGCTCTACGGCGTGAGCGTGACAGGCATGCCCGGCGGCACATTCGATTTGCCGGCCTTACAGTTGCTGCTCACAACCGGACAGATTCGGCTTGCGCACACCACGGAGCTGCTGCTCTTCGGCGCATTTTTTCTGGCGTTTGCGATTAAGGTGCCGCTCTTTCCGCTGCACACCTGGCTGCCAGACGCGCACGTCGAGGCCCCGACCGCCGGCAGCGTCATCCTCGCCGGTGTGCTGCTGAAAATGGGCACGTACGGCCTGCTGCGTTTCTGCCTGCCGCTCTTCCCTGCGGCGGCAAAACAGATGGCGCCATATGTGGCGACGCTCGCGATTATCGGCATCGTGTACGGCGCGCTGGTTTCCATGGTGCAACCGGACTTGAAAAAGCTGATCGCATATTCGTCGGTGAGCCACCTCGGATTCGTCGTACTGGGAATTTTCTCGTTTCATCCCGTCGCCATTCAGGGCGCCATCTACCAGATGCTTAATCATGGGATTTCCACCGGCGCGCTCTTTTTGATCGCCGGGATGCTCTACGACCGGCGGCACACCCATGTGATTAAAGAATTCGGCGGGCTGGCCACGCCGATGCCGGCGTTCACGGCGTTTTTTCTTTTTGTGTGCTTGTCTTCGCTGGGATTGCCGATGCTCAACGGCTTCGTCGGGGAATTCCTGATTTTGCTGGGGACGTATCAGGTGAACAAACTGTGGGCCACGTGGGCCGCCCTGGGCGTCATCTTCTCGGCGGTCTATTTGCTGTGGGCCTACCAACGGGTCGTGTTCGGTGAAGTCACGGTGGAGAAAAACCGCGCGCTGCCGGATTGTTCGGCGCGCGAGCGTCTGATTCTGTGGCCACTGTGCGTGATGATTTTGTGGATGGGTGTCGGTTCGCCGCTGTTTTTGAGCCGCACGGAAACGACCAGCCATCGCGTAATCGAGCAGATGAAGCGGCCGCAGACGCCTCAGTTGGCACGTGGCGAGCCGCAGAAGAAAGCGGGCGCAGCATGCTGCGCCCCTACAGCCAGAATCGCGACACAAACAGTTCAGAACGAGGCGGGTCCGAAATAAATGTTTCCCCCGATTGAAGACATCTACCGCCTGGCGCCGGAGTTGGTGGCGTGCCTGTTCGGCATGCTCATCATGGTCGTCGACCCGTTTCTACCACGCGAGCGCAAAGACATTTCCGCAAATCTCGGATTGCTCGGCGCGCTGGCCTCGATGGCGGCGATTGTGCTGATGGCGCGGCATCCCGGCGCGGGCATGTACGGATTGCTGGTCGTGGACAAGTTCAGCATCTTTCTGCACATGATTATCTTCGGCGCGGCGGCGCTGGTGATTCTAGCTGCCGACGAATACCTCAAGCAGGAAGGAATTCTACAGGGCGAGTTCTACGCGCTGGTGCTGTTTGCAACGTGCGGCATGGGCATTATGGCCGGCGCCGCGGAACTGATGACGGCGTTCGTGGGACTAGAGATCAGTTCGATTTCCAGCTACATCCTGGCGTGCTACCGGCGTGCAGTTCTGAAGTCGCACGAATCGGCAATGAAGTATTTTCTGCTCGGCTCTTTCGCCACGGCGTTTTTCCTGTATGGCGTCGCTATGGTTTACGGCGCGACCGGTACGACCTTTCTTGCCGGGATTGCCGCGTCCGCGGGTGGCGCCGCTGGAAATCAGGTTCTGATGAAGTTGGGCTTCGCGATGCTCTTCGTGGGCATGGCTTTCAAAATTGCCACCGCGCCGTTTCAAATTTGGACGCCGGACGTGTACGAAGGCGCGCCGACGCCGGTGACCGCGCTGCTTGCGTCGGGGCCCAAGGCAGCAGCGTTCGCTGTGCTGCTGCGCATCGTGTTCACGGCGTTCGGCGACGCGGGCGGCACGTGGTTCTGGATCGTGTGGGGCTCCGCCGCGCTCACCATGATCGTCGGCAATTTCGCCGCCGTGGTGCAGTCCAACGTCAAGCGCATGTTGGCGTATTCTTCGATCGCACACGCCGGCTACATGCTGGTGGCGGTGGCGGCTGCCGGCGCAGCGGCGGAAACCGATTCGGCCGCGGGAATCGCAGCGGTGCTGTTTTATCTCGCGGCGTACGCGCTGATGAAGCTGGGCGCGTTCATAGTAGTGTCGCACCTCGGCGGCAGGGGCGAGCAGCGGTTGGCGCTTGACGACTTTGCCGGACTCTCCACGCGCCAGCCGGTCACTGCGGCGTGCCTGATGCTCTATCTGCTGTCGCTGCTGGGGCTGCCGCTGACCGCGGGCTTTCTCGGCAAGCTCTATATTTTCAAGGCAGCACTGGACGCGCGGCTGATTTGGTTGGTGGTGATAATGGCCATTACCAGCGTGGTCGGCGCGTTCTACTATTTGCGCGTGATTTGGGTGATGTATTTCCGCGAAGCGCACGAGGAGTTGACCACAGCGCCCGTGGCGCCGGGCGTTGCGGCGGTGATGGTCGTCACTGCGGCGGGCATTCTTGTGCTCTTCTTCTTCCCCGGGGCGGTCATGAATTTTGCCATGCAGGGCGCGATGGCGTTGCGTTGATGGCGCGTGGGCGCAGCCTGCTGCGCCCCTACAAGTCAGCCGGCCAGAAGGCCGGCGCTACAAAGAAAAAAGACCCGGAGGCGTAAACCTCCGGGCCGTCCTTCTTTCGTGAAACCCTTTCTTATCTTACTTCACCTTCAGGTAGATGATGGCGAAGGTGTAGAGCGCCATCGATTCGATCAGAATCATCGCGAGCAGGAACGCGAAGCGGATAACCGGTGACGCGCCGGGATTTCGCGCAAACGCCTCGCAGGCAGCGGCTGTTGCCTTGGCCTGAGCATAACCGCACCCGGCGGAGGCAATGGCCATCGCGAAGCCGGAGGTGATGGCGACCCAGTTGGTGCCGGCAACCGCGGCAGGTTCGCCTCCCTGCGCGAAGGCGGCGGGAGCGAGCACACAGGTTGCGAGCATTACCAACATAAATGGAAGGTACTTTTTCACGGTGGTTCTCCTTTGTATGATATGGCTGCCAGGAGGTGGTCCCCGGTCACCCCTCGTACAGACCGAGCTCACACTGGACAGCGATCAAGCCGCATTAATGTTCTTCGGCAACTGCCCCGCTGACGTAAATAATCGGAAGCAGCGTGAATACAAATGCCTGCAGAATCCCCACAAAAATATGCAGGCCAATAAAAATAATGGGAACTAGAGGGGCCCATGCCAGCGCGTAGCCGAGCACGCTCTCGCCCTTCGCGTAAAGAAACAGCGAGATCGTCATGCCCATAAAGAGAACATAAAGGAGTTCACTGACCACCATGTTCACCCAGAGACGGACGGTAAGGGAAAGCAGGCGGGCCAGGTTACTGATGATTTCGATGGGCAGCATCAGCCAGGCAAGCCACCACACCGGCCCGAGGAAGACTTTCGCATAACCCAGTGGGCCGTGTTTTTGGACGCCGCACCAATTGTAGTAAAGAAAAACCGCGAGCGCGCAGCCCAGCGGCACGCTCGCGTTGGCAGTCGGGGATTCGAAACCCGGAATAATGCTGATCAGATTGCAAATCAAAACAAACAGGCCGATGCTGCCGAGCATGGGCAGATAGCGTTGCGAACCGTGTCCGACCATTTCTTCCAGAAGATCGCGGACGCCGACGCCCATGGGATTCGTGAGAATCATTTCCAGACACTGCTGTGCTCCGCCGGGGCAATCCACTGAAAAACGGCGCTTGGCCCAAAGAAAGAAGGCGATGGCCACGATGAAGACCACCAGTTCCATGGCGATATGGTTTGGAATGGGCGCGGCGGAATTCTCGGGATGGATGCCAATCGCGGAGAGCAATGCCGAAACGAGACCGCCGAGTACATGATTAAGAATCCGCGTAATCCAGAGCTGGTGTTCCATTCGAGTCCTGACTGTTTTAGTAGAACAGTTAACTATCGTGCGACTATTTTGCGCCAGTGGAAATGCTCTTGCTGCCCCTGAGAAGCTGGAAAAATACTTCCACGAACACAGCCCCCACGGGCGCGAACAGACCTGCCAGAACAGCCGCAGCAGGCAACAAAGAACGTGAAAAAATAGCATAGAGCACTGCGATTATCAACGCGTAGCGCGCGAAGAACTTGACGTAGACGCTCTTCGGAATGCGAACGGCAGGGGCATTCGCTTGCGCCGTTGCCAGCCGGGAGAACGTGGTCGTGGCTTGCTTGAGCCAGCGGTAGTTCACCCAACCGAGCGCAGTGCCGGTCAGAATCCCGGCAGCGTCACGCCATCCCCGCGCAAAGAAGAGAACGAGGCTCGCGGCGACTCCCAGGCCGAGCGTGAAAAATTCCACGCGGCGCTCTGCTGCGCGGTAATAGGATTCATCGGTCATCAGTTTGATCTGTATCTTTGGGAATCCGGCGAATGACTTCCCGCACGCCAGCTCCAAATCCCAAAATTCCCAGTATGAGTGTCAGCAGCGGCGAAGTGTGAAAACGATGATCCAGCCAATAGCCTGCGCCGCCTCCAATCAACACGCCCGCCACCAAAATGAATGGGAGCTCCATGGCCATGGCCAATGTTTGGAGGAACAATAGTTTGCGTTTGCGCTGTGGTTCAGCAGGCATGGTGGCTCCGGCTCAACGGGCGAGTGGAAGGATGACGGAGTACGTGGCCAATTTGATGAAGGGCTCGGGATAAATGCCGCCGGCGAGCACCAGTATAACCGCCGCGGCCAGCGCAATTTTCTGCGCGGGAGACATCGTCGGGCGGACAGGATCCGTGATGTCGGTCATCCACATGTGCACGACGATGCGCAAGTAGTAGTACACCGCCGGAAGAATGTAGAGCGCGCCGAAAATCGCCAGGTAATAGTGACCGGTCTGGATGAGCCCCCAGAAAATGAGCCATTTCCCCATGAAACCCGCGGTGGGCGGAATGCCGGCGAGCGACAGCAGAAAAATCAGCATCAGGATGGCCGCACCAGGACTGCGATAAATCAGGCCGTTCATGTCTTCGAGTTCTTCGCCGATGAGTCCCTTGCGTCGCAGCAGAATCACAACGGAGAACGCCCCGATAGTCATGAAGGCATACGCGAACAGGTAGTAGGCGATGCCCTTCATGCCCGTGTCGTTCATGGCCACCATACCGAGCAAGAGATACCCGACGTGGGCGATGGAGGAGTACGCCAGCAGGCGCTTGATGTTGGTCTGCGTGAGCGCGGCGAAATTGCCGACGGTCATGGTGGCGACGGCGACCGCGGCGAAGAGCATTTCCCAATTGGAGCGTACCGGCCAGAATGGAACGAGAAACAGCCGCATCAGCAGCGCAAAGCTCGCCGCTTTGGACGCGACACTGACATACGCGGTAATCGGCGTGGGCGCGCCTTCGTACACATCTGGCGCCCACATGTGGAACGGCACAGCGGCAATCTTGAAGAACAATCCGGCGCTCACGGTGACCAGTGCGAGCAATACGAGCACGTCGTTCAGCGGGCGCAGGGCCAGCGCGTTGGCGATGTCACCGAGGTTGGTCGAGCCGGAAAGGCCATAGAGAATTGAAAAGCCAAACGCGAGAATCCCGGAGCTGAACGCGCCGAGAAGCAGATACTTCAGCGCGCCTTCGTTGGAACGGCGTTCATTGCGCAGAAATCCCACAAGGATGTAAAAGCTGAGCGCCATCGTCTCCAGCGAAATGAACAGCGTGATGAGGTCGTAGCCCGAGGCCATGAACATCATGCCCACAGTGGCAAACAGCATCAGCGCATAGTATTCGCCGTGATGTTCGTGCTCGATTTCGAGGTAGCGCACGGAGACGAGAATCACCAGCGCGGTGGCGGCCAGAAAGATAAATCCGAAATAGACAAAAAACGAATCGACCAAAATGGAGCCGTTGAAGCCCCGCGCTTCGACGCCGCGCAAGCGCCACAGCTCCGCGCCGCTGAATCCGACGCCGGCGAGCGCCACAATCGCGTTCCAGTATTTGTGGCGCTCCTCAAGAAAGAAATCCGTCAACAGGATGCCGATGCC
>DASYRO010000119.1:0-3552 GCA_036004385.1 Candidatus Acidiferrales bacterium | reverse complement strand
TCGCGCGAATATAGCCGTTCAGCACCTGAATTACGCGCCGCGCCAGCGCGTCCAATTCTTTCCAACGCTCCTCAGTGATGTATCCGGCATCCGACGCCGTGATGAGATGGTCGCGGACTTCCATCGCGGATCCACGAGAATGGCGGCAGAATTGAACGTGTTTCTGGTACGAGAAGCGTCCAAAACCTTCCGCTATGTTGGCGGTAACGGAGACCGCAGCGCGGCGCAATTGTGGAACGAGAACGTATTTTTCTTCAGGCAGAAAGGTACGGGTTACCTCGTACACCGCTTCGCGTAATTCGCGCCCGAGCTTCCAGGCGATGAGGTCCGTAAAATCCCTTACTTGTTCGCCACCCATGTTGTTTGCTCCTCCGAATTTCGAATATCGAGTATCGAATATCGGTTTACCGCTTCTTCCGCTTGGCTGCGGGCGGCGCGCCAAGTTCTTCCACGATGGCGGCGCACAGCGCATCGAGGACGGCGCTGGCGTCGGCGCCGCGCAGGTTGTGCGCGTTGCCGAACATGGAAAACACCACGCGCGTGCCGTGCAGCGTATCCGCAAACCCGGAAAGCGCGCTGACGTTGCCGAGCGAGCCGGTCTTGGCGTGGATGCGCCCGGCGGTGGGCGTGTCTTTCATGCGCTCGGCGAGCGTGCCGTCCTGCGCGGCAACCGGCAGAGACGCGATGAATTGTTCGGCCCAGGGCTGCTTTGCGGCCCAGGCGAGCAGCGTCACCGTGGCGCGCGGCGTGATGAGATTGCGGCGGGATAAGCCAGAGCCGTCATACGTGGAGACATCGCCCTCGGCAATACCGATGGATTTTAGACATTCCTGCACCGCCTTGAGCGACGCGCTGACAGAGCCGCCCGCGCCTTTTTCGCGGCCAATGGCGCGCAGCAACAGCTCGGCGTGCAGATTTTGGCTGATTTTGTTGACCAGGCGCACGTCGTCGAGCAGGGACACCGAAACGTGTTCGGCGAGCACGACGGAAGTCTCTGCAGGGGCGGTCTGAAGACCGGCCCCTACAGCGACACCGGCAGCCAGCGCGGGTTCGTGTTGCGCACGAGCATGACCGTAGACGCGCACGCCGCGGGCTTCGAGCAATCGCTTGAGCAGCGCAGCAGCGAATTCGGCGGGCTCTTCGACGGCCAGCGTGACGCGGCGCGGCTCCGCGCCCAGCGCCACCGTGCCCCGCAGCACGACGCGATGCGCGCCCGGCTCGCGGTCCGCGGAAACCTCCGCCCGCGCGCCGGCCGCGGCCGTGCGCACTTCGTTGACGAATTCGTAGAACTCCGCCCAGGGCTCGACTCCGAACCAGGCTGGCGCACCTTCGCGGTCGCCCGGGCGCAGCTCGATGACGAGCGTATTGTCGTTCACTGTCAGCGCGGAAACCGGCGCGCCGTAGCCGTAGGTCATGTCGTCAATGTCCCAGCCAGAGGGATAACGTTCGTAGGGGAAATAGCTGTCGTCGGCGATTACGTCGCCTTCAATCTGCTTCACGCCGCGGGCGAGGAGCTGGTCGGCCAGCTCGGCGAGAATTTTTTCCGGCGGGCCGTCGCGCTCGGCGCGCGTCTCGTAGGGAAATTTGCGGTTGGAAAGATTGGGGTCGCCGCGGCCGACGAACACAACGTCGCCGGACAGCCGTCCGAATTTGTCGAGCAGGCCGCGGGATTCCAGCGTGGTGTGCCAGCGGTAGTCCGGGCCGAGCAGGGCCAGCGCGGGAATCGTCGTGTAGAGCTTGGTATTGGACGCGGGCGTGAAATATTTTTCCTGATTGTGCGCGTAGAGCGTTTCGCCGGTGGCCGCGTCGGCGATTAATACGCCCCAGTGGCCCTTGTCGGTTTTTGCGTCGGAGAGAATCGCGTCGGCGCGCACGCGGAATGCGGCCACGTCGGCGCGCTCCTTCGGTTTCTTGGGCGCGCGCTGGGCGAGAGCGGCAGGCTGCCAGGCAAGCGTCAGCGCGACAAGAAGTAGCGCAGAAAGAAAGCGGCGGCGAAGCATTACCACTCCTTCCAAAAACCAGGAAAATGATTGGCGACGGATTATAGTCGAAGAATGTTGCAGCGCTAAAGAGTTCCTGGGCCAGGCAAGAAACCAACGCGGTACGAGCCGAAAGCATCGTAAAATGAGCCGTAATCCCAGCCGCGGCGAAGGCAGTCATTCAACACAGAGGCGCACGGGAGAGAGGGTGTAGGGTTTTGGGTCTAGGGTACAGGAAACCCTCGACTTCACGCGGATGAAGAGTTGACGAACGGGCGCGGTCCGCCGCGGCGGGTGCCCTACAAAACGCAAACAGAATACTGAGGAGGAACAAAATGCGCAGGGGATTAGCGATAGTGATGGCGGCAATCATGGCGATGGGCGGAGCCGCGCCGCTAGCGGGGCAGGACCGCGAAACGGATCGTCTCGCGGATTGCGGAGAAGTGCTGAAGGAAATCCTCAACGTGCCGGACAACATTCCCCAGGATCTGCTGGACAAAGCGGAATGCATCATCGTCGTGCCCAGTACGAAGAAGGGCGCGTTCATCGTGGGCGCGACGTACGGGCGCGGCGCCATCGTGTGCCGCAGCGCAGAGAATTTCACCGGGCCGTGGGGCGCGCCGGCGATGTTCCGTCTGATCGGCGGCAGCCTGGGCTTCCAGATCGGCGGACAAGAGACGGACTTCGTGCTGCTGGTGATGAACAACCGCGGAGCAAATTCGATTCTGGGCAGCAAGGTGCGGCTGGGCGCGGACGCGTCCGCTGCGGCCGGCCCCAAGGGGCGCACGGCGACCGCAGCGACCAACGAAGCGATGCGCGCGGAGGTGCTGACCTATTCGCGCGCGCGCGGGCTGTTCGCTGGAATCTCACTCGAAGGCGCGAACCTGCAAGCAGACGGCAACGCGAACAAGGAAATCTACGGACGTAAAATCACCGCGCGGGAAATTTGCCGGCAGGGCAAGGTCGGCGTGCCGGAATCCGCGAAGCTGCTCGTGAATTTGCTCAACGAGAAGTCGCCGAAGAATCTGTCGGAGCCGAGTTCGCTGCAATAAAAGTTGAATGTGGAAGGGATGACGACAGCAAGAGTTATAGAGTGGAAGTGTGTCAGAGTGGCAGAGCGCAGAGAGCCGATTGTGATGGTCGGTAGTCGCTAATCCAGCCAGTTGAAGCGGGCTCGACCGAGCCCGGAAAATTCCAGCCGGAAAATTAGAAGAGGGATCCTTCGGCCCGATATGGCCCGAAGTTTCGGGCCTCTGGAAGACAACGGACGGGTGTCGGCGGGTCGTGGCCGGCGCAGAAAAACACTTGACTTTCGCCATAAACTGACCAATAGTCATAATTGTCCGGAGGTCATAATTGGGCAAAGGGAAGGCGAAACCGGGACGCAGGGAGCGGCGGCGCGCCGAGACGCGCGAGAAAATTTTCCGCGCGGCGCTGGGACTCTATGCGGCGCGCGGCCTGGGCGCCGTGACCGTGGAAGACATCACGGAAGCCGCCGACGTCGGCAAAGGAACCTTCTTCAACTACTTCCCTTCCAAGGAGCACGTGTTCGAAGCCTTCGGTGAAATGCAGA
>DASYRO010000118.1:0-2469 GCA_036004385.1 Candidatus Acidiferrales bacterium | reverse complement strand
TTCGCGTCGTATGTAGCGCCGCCCTTTAGGGCGGCACAGCGTGCGCGAAGGCCGGACTGAAGCGCGGCGCTACATAAAATACGAATTCCTCCGGCTCCGTGTTTCGTTTAACCGCCGGAGGAAACGATTGAATCCACGCGGGCGCAGCATGCTGCGCCCCTACAAAAGCCCAGCCCGCCGTTTTTTGAGCCCCGTCTGGGCTTCCTAAAGTGCGCCTATTCGCTTCGCGTCTCAAGATGATAAGAGGCCAACCATGCCCAAAGCGTTAGCTGCATCCGAACGTTTTTCTTGCCGGAAGCCGGTCGCCTTTATCACTTGCGAAATCGCTTGCCACGATGATATTATTACGATATCGTAACGATATCACGCGAATCGCGTGGGCTGAAGACCCATGCTAAGGGAGACGATGGCGGAACGCAAACCATTTCTGTTGCGGCTGGACCCCAAGACGCTGGAAGCATTGCAGCGCTGGGCCGACGACGACTTGCGCAGTCTGAATGCGCAAATCGAATTCCTCCTGCGCCGCGCGCTGCAGGAAGCCGGGCGCTCCCCTCGCCCCCTCTCTCCCATTCCTACTGACGCGCCCGACGGCTTCGCCTGAAGACCGTTCCGCCAAAATCGTAGAAGCGCTCGCCAGTTTCCACCTATAATGCGCGCCGACTCTTTCGGGGGGCATATCGCCATGAACCTGCGCCAAAGTGTTTCGTCATTTCTGGGAATTACACTGCTGCTCTCGCCGCTCAGCACCGCGGCTGGCGACGTCAAGAAAAAAGAGGAAGCCGTCGCCTCCATTGAAAAGCGCAAAGCGGAACTCACGCGCATGAGCGATCAAATCTGGTCGTTCGCGGAAACCGCGCTGCGCGAAACGCGCTCGTCGAAGCTGCTGGCAGACTACGCGGAAGCGCAGGGCTTTTCCGTGCAGCGCGGGGTCGCAGGCATGCCCACCGCGTTTGTGGCCAGCTACGGCTCGGGCAAACCGGTCATCGGCATCCTCGGCGAATACGATGCTCTGCCCGGCATTTCGCAAAAAGTTTCTCCGGCCAAAGAAGCGCTCGAGGCGGGCGCGCCGGGCCACGGCTGCGGACACAATCTGCTGGGCGTGGCCAGTCTGGGCGCGGCGGTAGCGGTAAAGGAACAAATCGCCGCGGGAAAACTTCGCGGCACGGTTCGCTACTTCGGTACGCCGGCCGAGGAAGCCATCGGCGGCAAGCTGTATATGCTGCGCGAAGGGCTTTTCCGCGACGTGGACATTGTTCTCGCCTGGCATCCCGGCGCGCAGACCAATGCCGACACGGAGGGTTCTCTCGCTAACGTATCGTTCATCGTCGAATTTTTCGGCAAGACCGCGCACGCCGCAGCCGATCCCTGGAACGGTCGCAGCGCGGTGCACGGCATGGAACTCTTCGCGCACGGCATGAACCTGATGCGCGAGCACGTCAAGCCCACCGTGCGCATTCACTACGCCATCGAAAAGGGCGGCGACGTGCCCAACGTCGTGCCAGACTACGCGCGCATACGCTGCCTGATCCGCGACCTCACGCAGGCCGGCGTCGAGGATGTCTTCAGCCGCGCGCGCAAAATCGCCGACGGCGCCGCGCTGATGGCCGACATCCAAACCAAACTCACCGTGGACGGCGGCTATGCCAACATCGTGGTGAATTTAACCGGCGAAAAATTGCTGCATTCCAACCTGCAGTGGCTCGGGCCGCTTCAATACTCCGCCGACGAACAGGAGTTTGCCCGCGCGATTCAGCGTGCCACGGGAAAAGAATCGAAGGGGCTCGATGGCTCCGTACAGGCGCTCAAAGAGCAGCCAACGGAAGCGCCGCGTGCGTCCAGCGACGTCGGCGACGTGAGCTGGGCCGTGCCCACGGTGAATCTGAATGTCACCACGGCGCCCGTGGGCACGCCGTGGCACGCCTGGCCGGTGGTGGCCAGTTCAGGAATGTCGATCGGCCACAAAGGAATGATTTTTGCCGCCAAGGCGCTGGCTGCAACGGCAGTGGATCTCTTCGAAGACGCCGCCGCGCGCGACGCCATCCGCGCGGAGTTCGATCAGAAAACGAAGGGCCTCGCGTACAAGAGCTACATTCCTGCCGGCCCGCCGCCGGCGCCGAAGTAATAGTGCAGGTGACAGGTATCAGGTGTCAGGTTAAGTGCTCAGACCTCGCACCTCGCACCTCCAACCGCGTTTTTTTCATCTGCGTTCATCCGCGTTCATCTCCGGTTTCAGGAGTCCGGTGGACTCCATCGGAGTCCGAAAACCGGACTGTGGTTTGTGAGTCTTCGTCATTCCAATTGACTTCCTCTGAGCCCGTTCGTAGCATCGCGAAGTATTCCGGGAGTTGCCCGTGATCGCCTTCCAAATCTTCCGCAAGAGTGCGCGAGTGTCGCTCGGCGCTTGGAGTGCGGGAGCTTGCTCCCGCCTTGCCGTTGCGCTCGCTCTCGCCGTCGCCTGCGCTTTTTTGC
>DASYRO010000117.1:0-1887 GCA_036004385.1 Candidatus Acidiferrales bacterium | reverse complement strand
CAAATAAATTTTCAAATCCGCGTCGGGAAACACCGCCGTGCCGATGTCGCGCCCTTCCATCACCACGCCGCCGCCGGCACCCGCGCGCCGCTGTTCGGCGACCAGATGCTTGCGTACCCCGGAGATCACCGCGATCTTCGACGCGGATTGCGCCACTTCCGGCGAGCGGACCTCGGAGGTCACATCCGACCCGTCCAGCAGCACGCGCTGCGCGTCTTTTCCGGCGAGCAAATCAATCCGCGTGTGTGCCGCCAGCGCTTCCAGCTTGCTCTCCGCGCCCAGCGCAATGCCATGCCGGATGGCCTTCAGCGCCAGCGCCCGGTACATCGCTCCGCTATCCAGATACGTGTATCCCAACATCTCCGCCACACGTCGCGCCGCGCTGCTCTTCCCCGAACCCACCGGGCCATCAATCGCGATAATCAGCTTTCTCATTTGCGTGGCGTAGGGGCGCTGCTTGCTGCGCCCTCCTTGTGCCGATTAAATTCTTTTGAACGCCTTCTCGATTTCGCGCAGGGGATATCGCAACACCACCGGCCTGCCATGGGGACAACTCATCGGACACTCCGTCTTGGCCAGCTCGCCGAGCAGCCATTCCATTTTGTGTTGGTCAAGCGGCATGTTCACCTTGATGGCCGCATGGCACGCGGTGGACGCGGCAATCTTGGCCTGCAACGAATCCATGGAAATTGCCTGGTTTTCCCGCTCGATGCCGTCGAGGATTTGCCGTAACAGTTTTTCCGTGTCGTCCGCGGAAACGCCCGCCGGCGCCGCCTGAATGGCCACGCTGCGTGGGCCCATCGTTTCCACTTCAAAGCCGTTCGCGCGCAGCTCTTCGGCAATCTGCTCGAAGATGACAATCTGCCGCGGCGAAAGCTCCGTCACCAGCGGCATGAGCATGCGTTGGCCGTTGATGGTGCCTTCCCGGCGCGCGCGCAGGTGCTGCTCGAAGAGCACGCGCTCGTGCGCCACGTGCTGGTCCACGATCCACAGCCCTTCGCCGTTTACGGCGACGATGAAACTCGAATTCACCTGTCCCAGCGGCTTCAGGTCCACGATGCTTTCCGCGCCCGTGCTCGGCCACGATTCATCAAGTTGCTGCGCCGCGCTTTCCCGAAAATTCTCTGTGAATTGTTGAGGCTCCACGCCAAAGGAAATTTCCATTCCCGGCTGAAATCGCAGCCGCTGCGGCTCCGGACGTTGCGGATCGCCGCTCAACTCGAAACTCTCGTGCGGCGGCGCCGTGGACGCCACCTGCGGAATCACTGCTCTCGGCACGCCCGATTGTGTAGCGGCGGGTTCCCCGCGCAGTTCGCGGGGATACCCGGCATCCGTGCCGGGGCTCTGCCCCGGCGCAAACGAATTGTGGGTCGCGGCTTCAGCCGCGACATTCGCACTGGCGCCCTCGCCAGGGGCTTTACTTGTCCCGAGCGAAGTCGAGGGAGCCCCTGAAGCAACTCCCGGAAACACCGGCACCGGCCGCGCCTTGGAGAGCGCCAACCGCACCGTGTCGCGCGTGAAGTCGTGCACAAACTGCGGATGCCGGAAGCGCACTTCGATTTTCGACGGATGGACGTTAACGTCCACTTCCTCCGCCGGCAATTCCAGAAACAGCAGAACGACCGGAAATGCTCCCGCGGGAATAATGTTGCGATACGCCTCATTGAGCGCGTGAAGAATCAGCCGGTCGCGGATCAGCCGCCGGTTCACAAAGATGTACGTACCGTTGCGGTTCGGCCGCTGCACTTCTGGACGCGACACGAACCCGCGCACGGTCAGCGTGGCTGCTTCTTCGTCCGCTTCGAGCGCCGGCTCAGTAATCGCCGCGCGAAACGGCGATGACGCCGGCGCCACCTCAAGCAGCTCGTCCAGCGCCGCTTTGCCAAA
>DASYRO010000116.1:0-4224 GCA_036004385.1 Candidatus Acidiferrales bacterium | reverse complement strand
GGCGGGCACATTCTGCTCGACCTGTTCAATCGCTATGGCCTGCGGCTCTATTGGCCTTTCAGCGACACGTGGGTGGCCTGGAATCTCGCCGAGGGCATTGATGTTTGGGTGCTCATCATCCTGCTGCTCGGCTTGTTGATGCCCGGACTTTTTCGTCTGGTAACCGAAGAAATCGGTGCGCGGCCGGAGCGCCGCGGGCCGCAGCGCGGGGCGATTATCGCTCTCGCGCTCTTCGCCGCCTACGTCACCGGCCGATTTGTCCTCCATGAGCGCGCCGTGCAACTCCTCTCCGAGCGGCTCTACCACAGCGAAGCGCCGCTCTCCGTCGAAGCCTACCCTTCGCCGGTGAACCCATTCGCATGGCGCGGCATCGTGGATACAGAGAACACTGTGGATGTAGAAGACGTGCGGCTGGCCTCGGGCGGCACCTTCAATCCCGATCGCGGCGTGACCAACTTCAAGCCGGACCCATCGCCGATGCTGGATTCCGCCCGGCAGACGCGCACCTTCGCGCAGTTCCTCCAGTTCGCGCGCTTTCCTCTCGCTCGCGTGGTGCGCCTGCGCGAAAGCTATCGCGTCGAGTTGCGCGACCTGCGTTTCTCCAGCGACTTTGCACGCTGGGGAGGGTTCATGGCCGTCGTGGAAATGGACGAACAGATGCGAGTGCAGAAGGAGTTCATCACATCGAGCGGCCAACTGCGCAAAGAAATGCGATAGATGGCGCGGGCATTCCTGCCTGTATTTTGTAGCGCCGGGTCGCGTAGTTTGCGACCCAGCATTTTGTTGTCAGCAGGACGATTGCCGGGTCCCCAGCAGGAACCGCCGGGAACCCGGCGCTACATTCTGTGTCAGGTTTGCGGTGGCAGCGGGCGAAACGCGAAACGCGTCACCATCCAGCTCACCGCCACGAAAACCAAAAGAATCAGCGTGAATTCCGCGGGATGTTGCTTCAGCCAATCCCACGCGCGCTCGCCATAACGCACCGCCAGGATTCCCTCCGCGAGATACCGAATGCCGCGGCCCAGCGCCAGCGCCAGTACAAAGGTCCGCAGCCGCATCTGGAAAACGCCTGCCGCCAGCACAAAGGCCTTGAATGGCATCGGCGGCGGCAGGATCGAGGGAATGGCAATGCTAAGAAAATCGTTGCGGTCCACCCACGCGCGGATGCGTTCCGCGCGACGCCCGGCGGATTTCCGGAACAGCACTTTCCCGCCCTTCTTGGCCAGAAAATAGAGAAACAGACTTCCCGCCAGCGAGCCGAGCGTGGCCATCAGCGCGTAGTAAGGCATCCGCGCCGGCGCGCGAATGGAGTAGCTGATCACTAGAAAATCATTAATGATTGGGAGCGAGAGTACCGACGCGTCCAAAAACGCCGCCAGGAACAGGCCGAATCCACCCAGCGATTGCAGCAGGAGTATCAAGTGCTTTAGCCAGGCAGGAAATTTGTCAAGGTTCATAGCGGGGCGGCAACCTCATGTCAAAAATCGAAATTGTAGCAGAGATGCGGCGTCCTTGACGGATTTGCGGCGTAGCCCCTACAATGAACAACTCGCGCGTCGGTCGTGCGTCCCGCTGCCGGGTGCCGTAACCATTCATTCCCCTGGAGGACTGATGTCAGGAGTCAATCTTCGAGCGCTCGCAGGACACTGCGGAAAAATGTGCGCGGCGGCAGTGCTAATGCTGTTAGGCGCAGGTTCCGCGCTGGCCGCTCCGGCTGTAGAACCCGGCGGAGAGGCCCATCTGAAGCTGCCCGACCTCACCACGGTGCAGTTTCTCGGCATGGACGGCCACCGCCTGCTGACGTTCGGGCTTTTGTTCTGCGTCTTCGGTCTGGCCTTCGGCATGGTGATTTACACGCGGCTGAAGAACCTGCCCGTGCACCGCTCCATGCGCGAAATCTCCGAACTTATCTGGGAGACCTGCAAGACTTACCTGATTACGCAGGGCAAATTCCTGCTGCTTCTGGAAGTGTTCATCGCCATCATCATCGTTCTCTATTTCGGAGTCCTGCTGAAGTTTGAAGCCATGCGCGTGGCCATCATCCTGCTCTTCAGCCTGGTGGGGATCGGCGGCAGCTACGGCGTGGCGTGGTTCGGGATTCGCGTGAACACGTTTGCCAACTCGCGCACTGCGTTTGCCGGGCTGGGCGGCAAGCCCTACCCCATTTATCACATCCCGCTCGAAGCCGGCATGAGCATCGGCATGATGCTCATCAGCGTCGAGCTGCTGATGATGCTCTTCATCCTGCTGTACGTGCCCGCCGACTATGCCGGGCCGTGCTTCATCGGCTTTGCTATCGGCGAATCGCTCGGCGCCGCGGCCCTGCGCATCGCCGGCGGAATTTTTACGAAAATTGCGGACATCGGCTCCGACCTGATGAAAATCGTCTTCAAGATTAAGGAAGACGACGCGCGCAATCCGGGCGTCATCGCCGACTGCACCGGCGACAACGCGGGCGACTCCGTCGGACCCAGCGCCGACGGCTTCGAGACCTACGGCGTCACGGGCGTAGCGCTGATTACATTCATTCTGCTGGCGGTCAAGGATCCGGCCGTGCAGGTGCAGTTGCTCGTGTGGATTTTCGTGATGCGCATCGCCATGCTGGTGGCCAGCGCCGCGGCGTACTTCATCAACGCCACCATCGCCAAAGCCAAATACGCCAACGCCGACAACATGAACTTCGAGGCGCCGCTGACTTCGCTGGTGTGGATCACTTCGGCCGTCTCCATCGGCCTGACCTACCTGATTTCCGCATACATCATCCCGGTTCTCGGCACGAATCCCCAAACGAACACCACGCTGTGGTGGAAGCTGGCGACGATTATTTCCTGCGGGACGCTGGCCGGCGCCGTAATTCCCGAACTCGTGAAAGTATTCACGTCCGTCGAATCGCGGCACGTGAAGGAAGTGACCACGTCCGCGCAGGAAGGCGGAGCGTCGCTCGGGATTCTCTCCGGCTTCGTCGCCGGAAACTTTTCCGCGTACTACCTGGGCCTGGCCATGATGGCGCTGATGGGCATCGCGTTCCTGGTGAGCACGCAAGGCGTTGCGGATTTGATGGTCGCGGAGCCGGTCTTCGCTTTTGGCCTGGTGGCTTTCGGATTCCTGGGCATGGGCCCGGTGACCATTGCCGTGGATTCTTACGGCCCGGTCACCGACAACGCGCAGTCGGTTTACGAGCTGTCGCTCATCGAACAGATACCTAACATACGGCAGGAAATCAAAAAAGACTTTGGCGTGGACGTGAATTTCGATCGCGCGAAGCATCTCCTCGAAGCCAACGACGGCGCGGGCAACACGTTCAAGGCCACTGCCAAACCCGTGCTCATCGGCACGGCCGTCGTCGGCGCGACTACCATGATTTTCTCCATCATCATGGCCTTGACCAACGGCCTCACGGAAAACGTGGACAAGCTTTCCCTGCTGCATGCGCCATTCGTCCTCGGGTTTATCACCGGCGGTGCAATGATTTACTGGTTTACCGGGGCGTCGACGCAGGCGGTGACCACCGGCGCCTACCGCGCGGTGGAGTTCATCAAGGCCAACATCCGGCTCGAAGGCGTGGAAAAGGCCAGCGTCGCCGACAGCAAGAAGGTCGTGGAAATCTGCACGCAGTACGCGCAGAAGGGCATGCTGAACATTTTCATCGCCGTCTTTTTCGCCACGCTCTCCTTCGCGTTTCTGGAGCCGTTCTTTTTTATCGGCTATCTGATTTCCATCGCCGTATTCGGACTTTACCAGGCGATCTTCATGGCGAACGCAGGCGGCGCCTGGGACAATGCCAAGAAGGTTGTGGAAGTAGATCTGAAAATGAAGGGGACTGCCCTGCACGATGCCACGGTCGTGGGTGACACGGTGGGTGATCCATTCAAAGACACGTCATCCGTTGCCCTGAATCCGGTAATCAAGTTTACAACGCTGTTCGGCTTGTTAGCGGTGGAACTGGCAGTCAGTCTAACTAATCGAAACAATGGCGACACGACCTTGACGCGGATTCTGGCGCTGGGCTTTTTCCTGGTCTCATTGTTCTTTGTGTGGCGCTCATTCCACGGTATGCGCATTGGCACGCTGCAGGCCGAAGCTGCTTCGGTTGGCGTGGATGATTTGCCGAGCGATTAAGTAGTGGATCAGTTTCGTAGACGAGACAACTCTTACAGAGCCAGCTCTCCTCAAATTGACTGACTGCCGCCGACTAAGTGGTGTCCTAATCGTTTTTTGTAACGC
>DASYRO010000115.1:0-2850 GCA_036004385.1 Candidatus Acidiferrales bacterium | reverse complement strand
ATTTTGTGGGACTCGTCGGGGGCTTTATTGTGTCCAATCTCGAGCTGCGCCTGAATCCAATCCAGTACTGGACGCGCGCGGTGGACGCACTGGAGTTCGGCGACCTGATTCAAGGTCTGACCAAGCCGCTCGTGTACGGATTTATTCTCTCGACCGTGGGCTGCTTCCAGGGACTGAAAGTGCGCGGCGGCACGCAAGGCGTCGGCCGCGCCACCACGCAGGCCGTAGTAGTTGCCTCCGTGCTCATCCTGGTGGTGGACTTCTTCCTCACGCGCCTGTTGCTGTGGATTTTCCGCTAACTTCCACAGCACGGCTGTTTGCATCTATAATCGGCGTGTCGCAATGAGCTATCCCGCACCCACCCCGGGCGTGTGGATTCGCGAATGAACTCTTCCGCCTCGCGTGAGCCGGTCATCGCCTTCGAAGGAGTGCGCATCGGTTTCGACGAGGGCGAAGTGCTCCACGGCGTCACTTTCCACGTAGCCGCCGGCGAAACCAAGGTCCTCGTCGGCGAAACCGGCTCGGGGAAAACTCTGCTTCTCAAGCTCGCCGCGGGATTAATGCGTCCGGATGCGGGGCGCGTGATCGTGCTCGGGCAGGAAGTCTCCGCAATGAGTGAGGACGCACTGCTCGACTTTCGGCGGCAGATTGGGTTTGTGTTTCAGGAGGGTGCACTCTTCGACTCACTGACGGTGGAAGAAAATGTGGCCTACCGCCTGATGGAAGAAGGCGTGGACGCGGACGAAATCGCGCAGCGCGTGCGCGAGGCGCTGCGCTTCGTGGAACTCGAACACACCGTCGATAAATTGCCGGGTGAGTTGAGCGGCGGAATGCGACGGCGCGTGTCCATTGCTCGCGCGCTCATCAGCAAGCCGGGCATTGTTCTCTACGATTCCCCGACCGCCGGCCTCGACCCGGTGACCGCGCAAACCATAATCACTCTGATTCTTCGCCTGCGCGATACGCTGGGCGTAACGTCGCTGCTGGCCACGCACCGCCTGCAGGATGCCTTTGCGCTGGCGAATTACCGCTTCGATGCCGAGTCCGGCCGGGTGATTCCCGTGGCGCAGAATGGCGCGAGCGCGGCGCCGCCGACGGGTTATGTTGTGTTGCGCGACGGCGCAGTCTATTTTGAAGGCGACCACCGCGCCATCGCCGATACGCAGGATGCCTACGTACAAAAGTTCTTGGTGTGATTTTGGAGTGCGGCAGGTTGATCAGCCCTTCGGGCTGTCAGTAGCTGCCGCTTTGCTTTCGCTGAGAAGGACGACGTGTTTCGAATGACTGAGGAGGATGTGCCATGCCGCAGAACAAGCAATTGACCTGGTCGGAACTCCGCGTGGGATTGCTGGTGCTGGTGGGGCTGTTCCTGATCGCGGTGGGGATTTTGTACGTCACCGGCGCGGGGATTTTGGCCGCTAAGTACCGCGTGCGCACGTATCTGCCGGAGGTCGAGGGCCTGACCATCGGCGCGCCGGTGCGCCTGGACGGCGTCGAAGTCGGCAACGTGGAAAGCATCAAATTGAACCCGCAGCGCGGCGACCGCAATCGCAATATCGAGCTCACGCTGCACATCGAGAAAAAATACCAGAACGAAATTCTCACCGATTCCACCGCTAGCCTGATCACCGAAGGATTGCTGGGCAACCGCTATGTGAGCATCGAGCGCGGCGTCAGCGGCACACCCATTCAAGCCAACGGGGAAGTGCCCGGCCACGAGGAAAAAGCCATGAAGGCCATCGTCGAACGCGGCGCAGACCTGGTGCAGAACCTCGGCGAACTTTCCAATACGGTGAAGAGCATCGCTGAAGGCATCGAGCACGGTAAGGGAACGCTCGGCAAATTGATGGTGGACGAAGAAGCCTACAACCGCCTGAACGACCTCCTGGCCCGCAGCCAGGCGGTAGTGCGCAACGCGCAGGCGGGGCAGGGCACCATCGGCAAGATGCTGACCTCCGACGAATTCTATGACAAGGCGAATTCCGCGGCCGGCCGGCTCGACACCGTGCTAGCCGACGTGCAGGCGCAAAAGGGAACCCTGGGGAAATTTGTCTATGACCCGCACGCGTACGACGAAGCCAAGCAGCTTTTTGAAAAAGGCAACGCAATGCTTTCCGACGTGCGCGCGGGAAAGGGCACCGCGGGCAAGCTGTTCACCGATGAATCGCTCTACACCAAGTGGCGCAACGCCGGCGAAAACGTCGAGCAGGCCGCGGCGAAATTCAACTCCACCTCCGGCACGGCGGGAAAATTCATGACCGACCCGAAACTCTACGACAACATTTCGGATCTGGCGGCGGATATGCGCTTGCTCATCGGCGATTTCCGCCAGAATCCCAAGAAATTCCTGCACGTGAAGTTTTCTATCTTTTAGCCGGAGGGCGCGTTAGGGGCGCACAGGAGCAAGGTCCGCGAGCCTGCAACCTGCGTCCGGCGGTGTCATTTGACCGATTTTTCAGGTGGGATAGCGCACCTGCGAACTGACAACTCTCAGATACGGCGGTATAATTAGTGATGAAAGTCGCCGGCCACGCATGTATCGCACATTCGTCATTTGGGAGCCACACTCCGGTCACGATTTGCTGTGCAGACTGCTTCGCTGAATATTGACCTCATGCCTGACACTGTTGACACCGAGACCCTCGCGCAACCAGCCGAGCGGCCCGATTCCGCGCGCCATTTCCGTAAACGGCGCCACACGGGCGCGCTCATCGTCGTGGAGGGCATTGACGGCTCCGGGAAGAGTACGCAGCTCTACCTGCTGAAGCGCTGGCTGGAGATCAGCGGTTACCGCATCCACTTCACGGAATGGAACTCTTCGCCGCTGGTCAAGTCCGCTTCGCGGCGAGG